>NZ_JBTSRB010000036.1:4532-33551 GCF_054637675.1 Metallibacterium sp. | reverse complement strand
TCAGCGGCTGTGCCGTTTGCTGCTGCTCAGCCTGGACCGGGCGCATTCCAAAGAGCTGGTGATGACGCATCAGCTCATCGCCCACTTGCTGGACGTGCGTCGCGAAGGCGTCACCAATGCGGCTGGCCGCTTGCAGGAGGCCGGGTTGATCCGCTACCAGCGAGGTCACATCACGGTGCTCGACCGCGCCGGCCTCAAACGCCGCTCCTGTGGGTGCTACGTCGTGATCAGGAAGGCATACGCGCGTCTGCTCCCGGCCACGACCGCGACTTGAGGCGCGGATTTTTATCCGCAGCGCGCAATCGCTTCGCGGATGCCGGCCACCTGCGCCTGCCCGGTTTGCATCAGGCTCATGCGCTGCCCTGCGCGCCGCCCAGCTCCTGCTCGATCTGCTCGATGGTCGGCAGGCTGGTTTTCAGTTGCGCGGGCAGCGCGTTGATCAGTTGGTATTCCGCCACGCCGATGGGCTGGTTGATGTCGCGCAGCGCATATTCGGCCACCACGCGGTTCTGGCTCTTGCACAGCAGCAGGCCGATGGTCGGGTTATCGTCCGCGTGCTTGACCTGCGCATCCACCGCGCTCAGGTAAAAACTCAGTTGCCCGGTGTGCTCCGGCTTGAAGGCACCCGCCTTGAGTTCCACCACCACATAGCAGCGCAGCTTGAGGTGATAGAACAGCAGGTCGATGTAAAAATCCTCGCCGCCCACCTCGATGTGAACCTGCCGCCCGACGCAGGCGAAGCCCGCCCCCGGCTCCAGCAGAAACTGCGTGATGTACTGCACCAGCGCCGACTCGACGGCACGCTCCTGCGCCTCCTTGCCCAGCCCCAGAAAATCCAGCCGGTAGGGGTCTTTCAGCGATTCGCGCCAGGTCGGACAGCGGCGCGGGCAATTGCGCGGCGAAGTTGGTCACGGCGTTGCCCTCGTGCTCGATGCGCTGGGTTTCGATATGGGTGTTCAGCACATTGCGCGACCAGCCATGTTGCACCGCGCGCTGGGCATCGGCCACGCGCAGCGCCGGATCTTTCAGCTTCGCCAAGGTTGGCTGTGCGCGTGGCCGCGGCTTGTGCTGTGAGCGCGCGCTGGTGGTGCTGGAAAGTTTGCGTGGCGCGCACGGGTAGCTTGCTGGCTGCGGCCCATTGGCTCAGTTTTTCGCTGGTCGGCGTCTGGTTGCGCGTGACTTCGTGCAGCACCATGTCCACCAGCAGCACCGGCCCGCCGGGCTTGAACAGCAGATCGAGCGCGTCGGCGTAGGCCAGGGTAATCAGCGGCCCGGCGTCGGGCAGCAAAACGACCGGCGCGGACATGGCGGGCGCGGCTCAGGCGGCGCTGAGCGACTTGAGCTGGTCGATCATGTTCTGCGTCATGGCATCCGGCAGGCGCGGCATCGGCAGGTGGGCTTGTGCCATCAGCAGGAATAGATCCTCCGCGCTGTCGATCCCCAGCGCGCGCATGGCATCGTCGCCAGCGAGCCGGCCCAGCGAGAAATCGAGCAGCACCTTGAAATTCTGATTGCCGCCGTGCTCGGCGGACGCGAAGGTTTCGACCAGGTGGCGCAGCTCGGCGTTGAACAGCGCGTTGACCGAGGTGTCGGTTTTGGCGGCGATGACCTTGGCACGCTTGAGCAGGTCACGATCGATGGCGCTGGTGAAATTCAGGTGGATGACATGGCGCGTCTCCGGGTTCAACACACAAAGTAGTACGTTGACCGGTGCGCGGGCTGGCGGGCGGCTTACGGCGCGAGCGGGTTGGGCGAGACGTCGTGTTGCTGTAGCAGGGATCAGCGCGCGGCATGGATGGCGCGGTTTGCGAGGCCATCAAGATTTGCCTATTATTGCAGGCATTAAGCTTGAATAAGCCCAAAATAATGAGCAACTTTGCCATTCCACCGCATGTCTCCGAACGCATCGTCCAACTGGGTCAACGCATCCGCATCGCGCGGATTCGTCGCGGCTGGTCGGTGGTGGACCTCGCCAGCAAGGCTGGGGTGAACCGCAACACCGTGACGGCGCTGGAACTCGGCAAGCCCGGCACGGCCATCGGCGTGTGCTTCACCGTGCTGTGGGCGCTCGGCCTGGAAAAGTCCCTGGACGCGGTGGCCGATCCGGACACCGATGCGCATGGCAAGGGGCTCGAAGCTTCGCGGCGTCCCATGCGTGCGGGAAGGCCGCGCAAGGCCGGCAACGACTATGACTTCTGAACGCGAAGCCTACGTCTACATCCAGCTCCCCGGCACCCTGGACACGGTGCCGGCGGCGCTGCTGAAAGTGCAAACCCTGCCCGACGGCACGCCGATCGGCCGCTTTCGCTATGGCGACCGTTATCTCCAGCGCGGCGAAGCGGTGGCGCTCGATCCGTACCGCCTGCCGCTGGACAAAACCGTCCACGAGTTCACCCAACTCAAGGGTATTCCGGGCGCGCTGCGCGATGCGAGCCCAGACGCCTGGGGGCGGCGGGTCATCGAGCACAAGCTCGAACGCGCCGCCGGCGATCTGCACGAAATCGACTATCTGCTGCATGGCCCGCAAGATGGCGCCGGCTACCTGAGCTTTGGCCTCAAGGCGGAACCACCTGCCCCCAAGCGCCAGTACAACCGCGCCCACCAACTCGCTGAATTGGTGGCTGCAGCGCAGGCCATCGAGGACGGCAAGCCGGTGCCCATGCACCTGCTGGAACAACTCGATCCGGGCACCAGCATGGGCGGCGCCCGTCCCAAGGCCACCATCGAGGACGCGCAGTGTCTGTGGCTGGGCAAGTTTCCCGTCAAGGGTGATCGTTGCAACCTGCAGCGCATCGAGTACGCCACGCTCGACCTCGCACGCCGCTGCGGTCTGAACGTGACGCAGGCACGCCTGCAGGCAGTCGGCGACAGCGATGTGCTGATGCTGCAGCGCTTCGATCGTGAACACACGGACCAGGGCTATCTGCGCTTCGGGCTGGTCAGTGGGCTGACGGTGCTCGACGGCGACGACAGCTATCTGAACCGCGAACGCTGGTCCTATCCGCTGCTGGCCGACAACCTGCGGCGCTGGTCCGACAAGCCCGAAGCCGATTGCGCTGAACTGTTCCGGCGCATGGTCTTCAATGCCGCCGTGACCAACAACGACGATCACCCGCGCAATCACGCGTTGCTGCGCCGGCCCAAGGGATGGCGCCTATCGCCCGCCTATGACCTGGTGCCCACCCCTGTGCTTAGCCTGCAGCGACGCGACCTGGCACTGACCGTGGGCCACTACGGTCGCACGGCCAGCCGCTACAACCTGCTGTCGCAGGCTGGCCGCTTCGGGCTGTCGGCGGAAGATGCTCGCCAGGAAATTGACCAGATCGTCGCGGTGGTGCGTCAGTGGCGCGAGAGCTTCTTCGCGTGCGGTGTGTCGGCCCAGGACCTGGACTACATCGCTCCGGCCATCCTGCCCGCGTGTTTCTTCTTCGAAAGCACTCCTGGTGAATGAGTGGCCGTATCCGGTGCTGGACGCACGCCAGATCAAACGTGTCGAAGCGGTTCACGGCGGCGTTCGCCATCAGCAGATGGATGCCGCAGCTTGCCTGTTTCTGGCGGCGATGGCGGGCGCTTCAGCGGTCGTGGTTGAACGCGACCACGGTACATGGCTCACGGCGCGAACTGGTTCAGGGACACGTAGTCCTTGACGTATTCGGGGATCAGCGTGCGGTACCTGGCCGGCACGGCCTTGAAGTCGCGGGTGGAGAACGCGGGGTGGGTGGCGAGGTCGGTGTAGTGCCTGCGCTCGATGATGCCGCGTACCTGGTCGTTGCTGACGTAGGCCTTGAAGAAGGTCTTGATGGCGGGCATGGCGGCGGCTTCGTCGGGTTTGCTATCGGCGACGAACTTGGCGAATTCCTCCTCCAGCAGCTCGTCTCTGGACTTGAAGCGCGGGATCAGGCCGAAGACCTTCTCGAGGATCTCGCGCAGGCTCACGCGGCGATCGACGGCGGCGGCCTTGCGCAGCTTGTCGAGGGTGTAGTACTCCTCGGGCCGATCGAAGACCTCGCGGTTCACGTAGTCGATCACGCGGTCCCACTGCCCGGCTTCGACGGCCTGCGCGATGGTGGGGTTGTCGCGCACGCTGTGCTCGAAGCGGTCGAAGAACATGCGGTCGATCTTCATGCGATGTCTCAGAATTCGAACTCTGCGCGCTTCACGCCCGCTTGGCGAATGATCGACTGCAGGGTGCCGATGCGCAATTCGGCGTGGTTCGGAACCGGGTAGTCTCGGGCAACCGCTTTTGCATGAGGATATGGCTGCCGCGGCGGCGCACTTCGCTGTATCCGTGGCGCTTGAGGATGGCGCAGACCTCGGCGCCGGAAAGCACGCGCAGCCTAGCCAACGGCGACCTCGACACGGGTCACGTAGATTTCCTCGTGCAGGCGCGGCTTGATTTCATCGGTCGAAGCGGATGCAAAGAATAGTTCCAGCGCCTCACGCAGGTTCTCGCGTGCCTCGTGAATGGTGCTGCCTTGGCTGGCGATGTCGAGTTCGGGACAGAACGCCACGTAGCCATCGCCTTCGCTTTCGATGATGGCGGTGAGTTGTTTGTGCGTGATCGGCGCTCCGGGAACTGCGATGTAGCGAGGTGCTGCATCGTAACGCAGGCGCAGGCGGCGAACCGGCGTGCGCTAGAACCTGTCCTCGTACTCGACGCAGGCGAAGCCGACGGTGAGACCCTCGGCGCCGACGTTGACCATCGCGGTCATGCTCATCACGCTCTCGATCAGTTGCACGCCGTGCTCGTCGCAGGTGTTGCACAAGTCCTGGTAGCCGGGCAGGGCGCGCATCACATCCAGCTCGCCGCCATAGCTGAGGCCCACCACCGGCACCAGCAGGCCGGCGCGCACGCGCTCGGCGGCGTGCGTGAACAGCACCTCGGCGCCGTGCTCGAAGCCGCGCACCTTGCCCACCGGCTCGGTGGTCTTGCGCCAGCCGCGCACCACGGGCTTGATGTCCAGCGCGCTGCCGAGCGTGGCCGAAAACCAGCCCACGCTGCGATCGCCGCGCTTTTGCGCGCGTGCGCGCAGGTAGTACAGGTCGCGCGGCAGAAAATAGCCGTAGCTTTGCGGCGCGAGAAACTCCATGCGTTCGCGGATCTGCGCGGCGCTGGCGCCAGAACCAATCATGCGTACCGCTTCCCAGGCGCCGGGCACCTGCCCGGCGAACAGCGTTTGCGAGTCGATGACGCGCAACTGGAACGGCGTGTCGTAGCCGGCCGCCCGGCGGATCGGGCGGTAGTCCTTGAGGATCGAGAAGCTGGCCTTCAAGGTGTTCTCGTAGATCTTGCTGCGCGAGGCGGTGATGGTCAGCACGATCACCGCGTCGTAGCGCGTGACCAGCTCGCGCAGGAACAGCTCGTGCACCTGCGCGACGCCGAGCGGTTCGCTTTCGGCGTGGTGCGCGCGATCGCCCAGTTGCTCGCGGAAGAAGCGCAGCGTGGCGTCGGGATCGCGACGATCCTCGAAGCTGACCAGGTCGCTGCGCACGCTGATCGGCAACAGCGTGATGGCGTGCGCACGCAGGAAATCCGCGGGCAGATCGCAGGCCGAATCCACCACCAGTCCGATGCGCATGGCTCAGGCTCCTTCAGCATTGCGACACGCGCGCAAATTACCACGTGCCACCGCTGCGGCGCGCGCTCGCGCCCGGCGCTGGGCCGCTGCCGCGGTTCAGGTTTGCGGTGTGTTGCTCAAGCCGGCGCGGCAATGCTGCGCTGCATCGGCATGAATCACCGCATAGGGCACGAACGCGGGCAGTTGCGCGGCCAGTGCCTGCTGTGTGCCCGCCAGGGTACCCAGCGCCGCGCACAGTGTGCGTGCGGCTTGCTTGACCCCCTCGGCCTGGTGACGCGCCTCGGCATCGACCTGCCCGGACTTGCCCTGCGCCATGGCTTTGGCGACATCGCCCAGCGTGCTGCTGGCCAGCGCCACGCCGGCCGCGCCCACGGCCACGCCGCTCGCCGACACCTGTCGCGCCTGCTGGTAATAGCGCTGCAGCAACGCCTGCTGCGCGGGCGTGGTGGCGATCGCCGCGCCGCCGATGCGCAGCGCGCCGCTGGTGTCAATGCGCGCCTCGGGCTGGGCTGGCACGTTGATCAGTACATCGTGTCGCGCGAGGCGCAGCGTGGCGCCGTCGCCGAGATTGACCGCGGCATGGGCCAGTGCGTCCGTGGCGCGCTGACAGCCGCCCAGCAGCGCACCCATACCCAGCAACATCAGGATCAGGACGAATCGGCGCATCGCAGTACCCCCGCAGCGGAATCATGTGCACCGTGCGCGCGCGCCGCGCGCAGGGCATGTGCCGAAGGTCAGTGCGCGCATCACGATTTCGTAAGTCGCACGGTCGGCCCTGCGGCTACGGCGCGGTCCACGGCGCGAGCTTGCGCGGCACCGCGGCGTTTTTCAGTTTGACGTAGTGCGGCAGGCCGCTCGGGTCGTAGGGCGGATAGGCCTCGCCATGGATCAGCGGCGCCAGATAGTTGCGCGCTTGCGCGGTGATGCCGTAGCCATCGCGCGTGATGTAGCCGCGCGGCAATTTTTTCTCGTGATTGGCGACCTTGGCCAGCGGCGCCGGCGCGATCTTCCAGCGATACGGGGCGTCGCTGCCGCGCACGATCACCGGGATCACGCCGTTGTGTCCGGCCAGCGCGTACTCCACCGCGGCGCGGCCCACGGCCGCGGCTTGCGCGGCGTCGGTGGCGGAGGCGATGTGCCGCGCCGAGCGCTGCAGGTAATCGGGCAGCGCCCAGTGATACTTGTAGCCGAGCTTGTTCCTGACCAATTGCGCCAGCACCGGCGCCACGCCGCCGAGCTGCGCGTGGCCGAAGGCGTCGCGCGTGCCGGCCTCGGCCAGGAATTGCCCGGCGGCGTTCTTCAGTCCTTCCGAGGCGACCACGGTGCACCAGCCGACGCGCTCCACGGTGGCCTTGACGCGGGCCAGAAACGCGGTTTCGTCGAAGGCGATCTCGGGAAACAGGATCAGATGCGGGGCGTCGTCCGGACCTTGCCCGGCGAGGCCGGCGGCGGCGGCGATCCAGCCGGCGTGGCGACCCATCACCTCGAGGATGAACACCTTGGTCGAGGACTCGGCCATCGAGGCCACGTCGATGCTGGCCTCGAGTACGGACAGCGCGGTGTACTTGGCCACCGAGCCGAAGCCGGGGCTGGTGTCGGTCACCGCCAGATCGTTGTCCACGGTCTTGGGCACGCCCACGCAGATCAGCTCGTGGCCGCTGCGTTTGGCATAGGCCGAGATTTTCAGCGCGGTGTCGGCCGAATCGTTGCCGCCGTTGTAGAGGAAATAACGCACGTCGTGCGCGGCCATGACCTCGATCAGGCGCGCGTAGGCGGCCGGGTCGGCCGCGGGCGTCTTCAGCTTGTAGCGGCACGAGCCGAAGGCGCCGCCGGGGGTGTGCGCCAGCGCGCGCAGCGCGGCGGCCGACTCCTTGCCGGTATCGATCAGATCCTCGCGCAGCACGCCGAGGATGCCATTGCGCGCGGCATAGGCACGCACGCCGTGGGCGCGCGCGGTGGCGATCACCGCCGCGGCGCTGGTGTTGATCACGGCGGTGACGCCGCCGGATTGGGCATACAAAAGCTTGCCGGGCATGGGGAACTCCGCGGGATGAAGGGGCGGTTTGACTCGGGCAGCCGTGGGCCGCAAGCTTGAAACCTCATCACAAGCATAGCGGAGCGCCCGCGCGGGACGCACTGCAAGGGAGGCCCATGCGATTGGTATTACTCGGTGCGCCCGGCTCGGGCAAAGGCACCCAGGCGACGCGGCTGCAGAGCACGCTGGGCGTACCGCACATCTCCACCGGTGATCTGCTGCGCTCGGCGGTGGCCGCGGGCACGCCGCTGGGGCTCAAGGCCAAGGCGGTGATGGAGGCCGGGCAACTGGTCTCCGACGACATCGTGCTGGGCATGCTTGAACAGCGTCTGGCGCAGGCCGATGCGCAGGGCGGTTTCATTCTCGATGGCTATCCGCGCAACCTGGCCCAGGTGCAGGCACTGGAGCAATTGCTCGCGCGCCTCGACCGACCGCTGGATGCCGTGGTCAAACTGAAGGTGCCGAGCGCGGCGATCATCGCGCGCACCGCGCTGCGCCACAAAGCCGAGGGTCGCGCCGACGACGATCCCGAAACTGTGCGCAAGCGCCTTGCCGTGTACGCCGAGCAGACCGCGCCGGTGGCCGAGCACTACACCCGCGCCGGCACGCTGCGCATCGTCGATGGCGTCGGCGGGCTCGATGAAGTGTTCGCGCGCATCATGGCCGCGTTGCCCGTCGCGCGCGTCGCCGCGGCGGCGCGCTGAGCCGCGCGCGGCCTCGCGCAAGCATCCCGATGCGGCTGCATATTCTGGGCATCTGCGGCACCTTCATGGGCGGTGTCGCCGCGCTGGCACGCGAGCTGGGCCTCGAAGTCGAAGGCTCCGACGTCAACGTGTATCCGCCGATGAGCACCCAGCTCGAAGCGCTGGGCATCGCGCTGCAACCCGGCTACCGCGCCGAGTACCTGCAGGCCACGCCGCGGCGGCCCGCGCCGGATCGCATCGTGGTCGGCAATGCGCTTTCGCGCGGCAACGCCGCGATAGAGTACATGCTCGACGCCGCGCTGGATTACGTCTCCGGCCCGCAGTGGCTGGGTGAAACCGTGCTGCGCGGACGCAACGTGCTGGCCGTGGCCGGCACCCACGGCAAGACCACCACCACCAGTCTGCTGGCGCATTTGCTGGACGTGGCGGGCCTGCGGCCCGGTTTTTTGATCGGTGGCGTGCCCGAGGATTTCGGCGTGTCGGCGCGGCTGGGCGCCGCGCCGCGCGCGCATGAACACGAACCCTCACCCGGCGCCGCGCGCCAGCCTTCGACAGGCTCGGGACAGGCTCTTCTCGCGGCGGGAGAAGGCTATCCGTTTGTCATCGAGGCCGATGAGTACGACACGGCGTTCTTCGACAAGCGCTCCAAGTTCGTGCATTACCGGCCGCGCATCGCGGTGTTGAACAATCTCGAGTACGACCACGCCGATATTTTTCCGGATGTCGCCGCGATCCAGCGCCAGTTCCATCACCTGGTGCGCACCGTGCCGGGCAACGGCCGGCTGATCGTCAATGCCGAGGACGCGCGCCTAGCCGAAGTCCTTGCGATGGGCTGCTGGACGCCGGTGGACAGCTTCGGCATCGACGCCGGCGACTGGCGCGCGCGCCTGCTGGCGGCGGATGGCAGCGCGTTCGAGGTGCGCCGTGGCGCGCGGCTCATCGGCACGGTGCGCTGGGATCTGCTCGGCCGCCACAACGTGATGAACGCGCTGGCGGCGCTGGCCGCGGCCAGCGCGGCGGGCGCCGACGCGGCCGCGCTGCTGCCGGCCTGCGCCCGTTTTCGCGGCGTCAAGCGGCGCATGCAACTGATCGGCACGCGCGACGGTTTGCACATTTACGATGACTTCGCGCACCACCCCACCGCCATCGCCACCACCCTGGCCGGCCTGCGCGCCAGGGTGGGCGCGGCGCGCATCGTGGCCGTGCTGGAGCCGCGCTCCAACTCGATGCGCGCCGGCGCGCATGCTGCCGGCCTGGCCCCGGCGCTGGCCGCTGCCGATGCGGTGATTCTGTTGGCGCGGCCCGAACTGGCCTGGGACACCGCGCCGGTGATCGCCGCGCTCGACGGTCGCGGCGTGGCCGTGCCCGGCATCGACGCGCTGCTGTCCGCGCTCGCCGCGCGGACGCGCGCCGGCGACCACGTGGTGTTCATGTCCAACGGCGGTTTCGAGGGCGCGCCGTGGCGTTTCGCGACGCGCGTCTGAATCCGCGGCAGGCGGCTCGCTGCCGGCGCGCGAATGTCATGCGACGTGGCAGCGGGTCCACGCGTCAAGTCGCGCGCAGGATGAGTTCGACCGGGAGTGTTTCGGTTTGCGCCGGGCGTCCTTCGATCAGGTCCAGCACTTTCTCGGCGAGCAACACGCCGCCCGCCTGCCAGTCCTGGCGAACCGTGGAGATGTTCGGCAGGAAGGTGGCGCCGAGGGGGGTGTCGTCATATCCCACGATCGATACTCCCTTCGGCACGTCAAGGCCGAGATCCTTGAGTGCGCTGATGGCGCCGACCGCCAGCAGATCGCTCGAGGCGAAGATGGAGTCGAATTTCGCGCCGCGCGCGACCAGCGAGCGCACCGCGTCCATGCCCGCCGCCATGGTGAAGTCATCACGGCGCATCAGCAGCGGTTTGATTCCCTTGCGCGCCAGGGCATCGACGAATCCGTTGAGGCGGTCGAGGATTTCGGGGTGGCCGGGGGGGCCGACGAACACAGGATGGCGTCGCCCGATGCGTGCGAAATGCTCGGCGACCAGTTGTCCGCCCTGGCGGTTGTCGCTGCCGACCACGACATGGTTGTCGTTGGAAGCGCGGGCGCCCCAGACCACCATCGGCAAACCCAGCTTGTCGAAGCGCCGCACGGCGTCCTGATGCACGCCCTGGCCCAGCAGGATCAAGCCATCAGCGGCGTGGATCGCGGTGGCATTGGCATCCTGCCGCGTGGTGAGCAGCACGCTGTAGCCCGCCGTGGTCAGTGCCTGGGTGATGCCGCCGAGCAGGTTGAGTGGGTAGGGGTCGAGCATCGGACGGGCGTCCGAGGGGCGCATCTCGACGATGACGCCCACGGTGCGGCTGTGGCGCAAACGCAGGTTGCGCGCGCTGATATTGAGCTTGTAGCCCTGTTCGCGCGCCAGTATCTGGATGCGCTCGCGCGTGTGCGCATTCACCAGCGAGCTGTCGGCAAGGGCGCGTGAAACCGTGATCTTGGACGTTCCCGCCAGACGGGCCAGATCCGCCATGGTCAGGTGGATCGGGGTGTGCGCTTCGGCGCGGGGCTGGCGAGTCTTGCTCAAGGGCGGGTCGCGTCCGGTAACGGCAGGTGCGGCGGCGCGGTCGCGACGCGGCGGCAGTGACGAGCAATGGTCATGTCTTGCAGTCTCCGGTGTGGCGCGGCCAGCGTCAATGCGGATGTGATCGGCGCGGTCGCTGCGCTGCCACGCGGCAGCCCTGATGCGCCGCAGGCGCCCATGTTGCGGCGCATGATATCGATATCTTGATATCGATACCATTTGGCTTTAGGCTCGCCGCTCATTGGCACTTGCCGGGGAGCAAAAGCAGCGATGTCCGAGCACACCAACGCGCAAGCACGGCAGGCGGATTGCCACGACCCGTGGCAGTTGTGCTGGCGCGATGTGTCCACGGACGCCGCGCCCCGGCTGCAAAGTTTGTGCGCGCTAGCCAATGGCACGCTCGGCGTGCGCGCCGGCGCCGAGGAGATTCTCACCGACAGCCCGCGCGTGTTTCTGGCCGGGGTCTGGGAGCGCACGCCGATCCGCTACCACGAACGTTTCCCGGGTTTTGCGCGCCACACCGAGACGCGGCTGCCGGTTGCGGACGCCACCGCGATTCGCGTCGAGCTGGATTCTGCCGCGCTCGGCGCGGACGGCTGCAGATGCCTGTCGGAGACGCATACGCTGGATTTGCGCGCCGGCTGCTATCGGCGCAGCGCGTTGTGGCAGACCGAGGCGGGCGCACGCATCGAAATCCACGCCGAGCGCCTGGTGCCTCTGGATGGGCGCGCGGCGATGGCGTTGCGCTATCGCATACGCTCGCTCGACTACAGCGGTTCGCTGGCTGTGGAATCCGGCATCAGGCCTGCGGTCGCAGCGGCGCTGCAAGGTGATGACCCGCGCATTGGCGCGGTGCTGGAAGGCGGATTGCAGTGGCTGGGTGGCGCGGCGCGTCCCGAGCTGGCCTGGTATGCGCAGCGCACCACGCATAGCGGTATCGCGGTGGTCTGCGTACAACGCCAGCACTGGTCCGCGGTCGGCCCCTGCGAGACGGCGGATCGCGGCGACGCGGGCGTGGCGCAGCGAGTGGGCGCGCGGCTGTCGCCGGGGCAGGAGGTGGTGCTCGAAAAGTACATCGCCTATGCGTGTTCGCTTGCTGATACGACCCCGGATCAACCCGCATTGCGCGCGCGCGCCGAGCAGGACAGCGCTGCCTTGGCCGCAGCCGGCTTTGATCAATTGTGCGAGCAGCAACGCGCCTGGCTGGAGTCGTTCTGGGCGACGCTGGATCTGCACATTCCAGGACAGATCGAGATCGAGCGCGCGCTGCGCTTCGGTCTGTTCCACGTGCAGCAGGCGGTGGCGCGCGATGGCAGTGGCAGCGCGGCAGCCAAGGGTCTGAGCGGCGAGGGTTACGAAGGGCATTTCTTCTGGGATGCCGAGGTGTTCATGCTGCCCGCGCTGGTGCTGGTCGCGCCACAGCTTGCGCGCGGCATGCTGGTCTACCGCTATCGCACCTTGGATCGCGCGCGAGCGCATGCGCGTGAACTCGACCATGGCGAAGGCGCGTTGTACGCATGGCGCACGATCTCCGGCGCCGAGTGCTCGGCGTATTTCCCGGGCGGCTCGGCGCAGTATCACATCAATGCGGACATCGCCTGGGCGATTCGTCTGTATGTGGATGCCAGCGGTGATGAGGAATTCATGCGCGATGCCGGCGCCGAGATGCTGCTGGAGACGGCGCGCATCTGGATGCAGATCGGCCATTTCAGCGCGCGTCGCGGCGGCGCGTTCTGCATCCATGAAGTCACCGGTCCTGACGAGTACTCGGCGCTGGTCGACAACAATCACTACACCAACCGCATGGCGCAGCAACATCTGCGCGATGCCGCGGCGGTCGCGGAGTGGATGGCGGCGCGGTATCCGCAGGCCTGGGTGACGCTGCGCCAGCGTATCGGTCTGCGCGAGCAGGAGCCACGGCAATGGCAGCGCGCGGCGGACGCGATGCATTTGCCCGTGGATGCCGCACTCGGCATCTATCCGCAGGACGATGGTTTTCTGGATCGGCCACGCCTGCCGGATGAGCTTCGCGGCCATGGTGATGGCCCGCTGCTGTTGCGCCTGCACCCGCTCACGATCTACCGCCACCAGGTATGCAAGCAGGCCGATACCGTGCTGGCGCTCGTTCTCGCTGGCGCCGAGGTCGACGCCGAATTGAAGCGGCGCACCCTCGAGTACTACGAGCAAGTCACCGTGCATGACTCGACGCTCTCCGCATCGAGCTTCGCGGTGCTTGCGGCCATGGTCGGGCAGACCGCCAAGGCGGAGCGCTATCTGATGGATAGTTTGCGCGTCGATCTGGATGATCTGCACGGCAACACGGCGCATGGCGTGCACCTCGCCGCCATGGCCGGGAGCTGGCTTGCGTTGAGCCGGGGCTTTGCCGGCCTGCGCGTGGAGCACGATGCCATCGCCTTTGCACCACGCTGCCCCGAGCACTGGCAGGGTTACCGCTTCGGCGTGCAGTGGCGGGGCGCGCATCTGCTGGTAACCGTCGACCGCGACGGTGTGCTGTACCAGTTGCACGCGGAAGCCAGCGCGCCACTGCGGTTGCGTCACTGCGGCGAGCTGCTGCGGATCGAACCGGGCGCGCGCGCGCGCAGGCCGCTGGCGGCTGCGCCCGCGTTCGCGGCAGCGGCGTCGGTCGCGGCGCGCCCTGTGGCAATGGGCTGCATGGCCGTGGTGTTCGACCTCGACGGCGTGCTCGCGGATACCGCATCGCTGCACCTCGCCGCCTGGCGCGAACTGGCCGACGAGCTTGGCGTGCCGTTCGATGCGGCGCTCGCGGAGCTCTTGAAAGGCGTGGACCGGCGCGGTTCGCTGGAACTCGTGTTGGGCGCGCGCGCGCATGAATTCAGTGAAGAACAGAAGCAGGCGCTGGCCGAGCGCAAGAACCAGCGCTACCTCCAACGCATCGAGCAGCTCGGCAGCGAGGCGCTGCTGCCCGGCGCGCGCGCAACCCTGGTCGCGGCGCGCGCGGCGGGATTGAAGCTGGCGCTGGCCTCGGCCAGCCGCAACGCGCCGCAGTTGCTGCACAGGCTGGGCATCGCCGAGTACTTCGATTTCATCGCCGATCCGGTCCGCGCCGGCGCGGCCAAACCGAGCCCGGCGATCTTTCTGGCGGCGGCCGCAGGACTCGGCCTCGCGCCACAGGCCTGCATCGGCATTGAGGATTCCGCGGCCGGCATCGCCGCGATCCGTGCCGCGGGGATGAGGTCGGTGGGCATCGGCTCCGCCGCGGTGCTCGGGGCTGCCGATGTCGTATTCGAATCCCTGACTGATTTCGATCTGGAGTCTGTTTTGGCAAGGAGATGGCCAGCGAGTGGCCGCACCCATGCGGCTCGACAACAACCTAGGCACACAGGCAATCCGAGGGTGGAGGATCTATGAAACACGCACGCACGAATCGAGCTGTACTGGCGTTCGCCATTACCACGGCGCTGGCCACATTGACGGTCCAGGCACAGGCCGCACCGGCAACGCTAGGCAAAGAAACTGCCGTGGGCGAAAAGACGGTCCCCAAGCACGTAAAAACACTGCAACAAATCGTCGTTACTGGTGCGCCCACTTACATGGGCGTGAAAAGAATTGACGCCAGCTTCGAGGTGACCGCGCTGTCGCTGAAGGACATCAAGAACATCATGCCCTCGAGCTCCGCAGATTTGCTCAAGGTCGTTCCCGGCATCTGGCCGGAGAGCAGCGGCGGCGAAACCGGTCCGAACATCGACGTGGCTGGTTTTCCAGGCGGTGGCGATGCACCCTATGTCACGTTCGAACTGAACGGCTCGCCGATCTATCCCGTGCCCACATTGTCGTTCATGGACAACTCGTCGATGTTCAGGCTGGACGACACCATCGCCGGCGTGGAAGTGCTGCAAGGAGGGCCCTCCGTCATTTTCGGAAGCGGCCAGATCGGAGCAGTCGCGAACTTTACCTTGCGTCAAGGCTCGCCAAAGACCGAAGGCGCCTTCGGCTACACAGTCGGAACCTATGGCTACAATCGCTTTGACGGATTCATGAGCGGCGAAATCAGCCCGGGCTGGTTTTACAGCGTGGGTGGTTTTTATCGCACCGACCAGATTCGCAATCCGCAATTCCCCGCCAATCAAGGTGGGCAGTTGACGGCGACACTGACGCATGATTTGAAGCATGGCAGCATCATGTTCTATGTGCGCGATCTGAACGACAGGAACCAGTTCCTCACCGACGTACCGCTGATTGTCAGTCCGAACGGGCAGAACCTGTCAAGTTTCCCGGGGTTTTCCCCTTTGACCGGAACATTCGCCAGTAATGCGTTGCGCATGGCCAACATCCAGGTAACGCCAGGCAATCCGCCCGGGACAATCAACGCAAATCTGGCCAATGGACGCGGCGCGCACGTGCGCATGTTCGGTTCCAACCTGAACTTGTACTTCCACAACGGCTGGACTTTCAGCAATGTGTTCAATGTCACCGACGGGTACATGCCGACCAATGCTTTGTTCAACAACCTCTCACCGGAATCGATGAGCAGTTTCACCGCCAGCGAAATAGCCAGTGCGAATGCCAACCCCGCCGTGGTAGCGGCAGCCGGTGGGCTCGCCACAAGCGGTACGGCCACGTTTGTCAACGGTGGTGGTGCAGTGAGCCCCAATCAGCCAGTGGCCTCTCTGGGTTTCTGGGTCGTGAATAACAAGATCCGGTCGTTCAGCGATGAGGCGCGTTTGACGAAGCGTATATTCAAAGGCAATCACCTGACCGTCGGAACATATCTCGCCAGCTACTCCGCCAACGATACCTGGTACCTTGGCAACAACATGTTGATGACTGCGACAAACAACGCGCAGCCGATCAATCTGAGTTTGAACAATGGCGCCCAGGTAACCCGCAACGGCTTTATCAGCGGACCGTTCTACTCATTGATAGATTCCTTCACCGGGCGTAATATCGCAGGCTATCTGTACGATCAGTGGCACACCGGTCGCTGGCTGTTTGATGGCGGTGTACGCGTGGAGAATGAGAACCTCAGTGGTTCCGTGTCGAATGATTCGACGGTCAACCTTGATGGCAATCCGCTGACACTGTATAACAATAATACTGCGGTCGCCAACGGTACCTATACCCCGGAAAATTTCAATGCCACGCGCACTTCATGGACCTTGGGGGCGAACTACAAAATCACTCCTGACATGAGCGCGTATGTACGCGCGGATGAGGGCGTGCATTTTCCGAGCTTCGACGATTTGCGCAACGGCACGCCATCCGTGCAAAAGGTCAAGAACCTGGAAGTCGGCTTCCGTGCTGAAAAGGGTGCATGGTATGGCAGTGTCACCGCGTATCGTAGAATCTTCACTGGCGTGCCTTATTCAGTATTCCTGTTCAATGGGACCGTTTTCAATACTGTTTACGGTTCCACTGCGCACGGCATCAACTTCGATGTACGCTGGCGTCCACTTAAGCACCTGACTCTGGCGCTGGTTGGCGACTGGGACGACAGCCGCTACACCCACTATGCCTCCGCGGCCGGCCCCGGGCAGGCGGCATATAATTACAATGGCAATATGCTGATCCGGCAGCCGCGCTGGCAGGCGCGATTCACACCCAGTTACATGATCCCGATGAGTTGGGGTGATCTGCAATTGTTTGCCGCATACAGCAATATCAGTTACTCCTATTCGGATATTGCCAATTCCCAGTTGTTGCCCTCGTATTACACGTTGGACGCAGGCGCCGTGGCCAGGGTCGGCAAGCATCTCGTATTTCGTCTGCAGGGCACCAATCTCACCAACCAGATCGGTTTGACCGAGGGCAATGCCCGTATATTGACCTCGGGCATCTTGAATGGCGTGGAGATGGCACGCTCGATATTCGGTCGCGAAATAAGATTCCAGGTCGAGTACAAGCTCTGATGGCAATGCGGCGCGGATCGCGTGGCAACGCGCCACGCGATCCGCGCCGCGCTGATTTCCGTGGCTGGCGGCAGCGTTCACCGATTCCGCCGGATGACGTCAACCCGACTTGCTGGAGCTGTCCTTGGGTGCGCGCATGAAGGCCCGTCTTTTTTTCCTGCAAGTGTCCCTGGGTTTGGGCCTTGTCCTGACGCCACTGATCGTGCGCGCCACGCCCGCGGATTTTGATCTGGTCGCTTCGCAAGCCGATCTTGCGACGTACTTTCCCACTTATCTCGCCAACGGTTATTTCTCGACCATGAGTTCGCGGCGCGGCACTCGCGCCACGCCCGCGTTCATGGTCGCGCTCATGGACTACACGCCTGGCGACGTATCGCGTCCCGCGCTGATTCCCGGCTGGAGCGGCATCGATTACTCCGATGGGCGCGGGCGCGCCTGGCTCAATCGCGTGTCGCTGACGCCCAGTGCGTTCCGTGATTACCGCCAGGTTCTGGACATGCATGCCGGCACGCTCACCACGCGGTACCGCTGGGTGAACGCTGGTCGCAGCAGCGACATTCTCGTGTCGACCTTCGTCAGCCAGGCCGATCCGCATCTCGCGGCCACTCGCCTCACGCTGACGCCGCGGTTCAGCGGCGCGGTGCGTCTCGAATTCTCGCTGCGGTTGTGGCCGCCACCAGCGCACCGCTTTGCGCTGGCGCGTCTGACGCTGGCGCAGATGCAGGCCGCCGTTGCCGCATCGGGCCAGTCCCTGCAGGCCGTGGCCCCGGCGACAGCCGACCGCGCGGCGATCTGGTATCCGGGACAAACCGAGATCGATGCATCCGCTGGCAGCGCCAGGCACCGTGTGCTGTGGGTACGGGGGCGGGCTCGCCACGGACTTGCCATGGCCGAGGCGGCGGCCGTGCGCTTCGGGTTGCCGCCGGGTACGCCGCCCCCGGTCACGCGGCTGCTGAAGACACCGCATCGGCTTGCGCTTGAGATCCGTCTCGACGTGCGCAAGGGCGCGACTTACACGTTCGAGAAATTCATCGCCGCCTCGCGTGCGGACTGGGGCGCCGGGGCGCGGACCGATGCGGCTCTTGCCGAGGCGGCGCGGCGCGGGGGGTTCGCCGTGCTGCGCGATCAACACGCGGCGGCATGGCATCGCCTATGGCGTTCGGACATCGTGATCAGCGGCGATCCGGCGATGCAGCGCGCGCTGCATGCCGATCTGTTTTACCTGCTCGAGAATTCGACCGCCGACACGGCGTGGCCGATGGCGGCATGTGGCTTCAGTCCCAACTATCTGGGGCACGTCTTCTGGGACAACGATTCGTGGGATTTCCCGGCCTTGCTGCTGCTGCATCCGCGGCGGGCGAAGTCGCTGGTGATGTTTCGCTATCGGACACTGGGCGCGGCCATGGCGCGCGCCAAGGCGCACGGTTTTCGCGGCGCGATGTATCCGTGGGAGTCCGATCCGCAGTACGGCACCAATCAGACCCCGCGGTTTGCCTGGCGCAACGCGTTGCGCGAAATCCACGTCAACGCCGATGTCGCGATCGCGCAGTGGCAGTACTACCTCGCGACCGGCGACAAGACCTGGCTGCGCCATTACGGTTGGCCGGTGATCCACGCCGTGGCCCGGTTCTGGGACAGCCGGGTGACCTATGACGCCGCCAGGCACCGCTACGAGATCCTGCACGTGGTCTCGCCCGACGAGGATTACGACAATGTCGACAACGACACGTTCACGAATGCCGTGGCGCGCAAGGCGCTCAGAATCGCGGGGCAAGCCGCGCATGTGCTCGGGGTGACCCCCGATCCGCGCTGGGCGACCATCGCCGCGGGGCTTTATCTGCCGTATTCGCCGCAACAGAATCGTTATCTCGATTTCGGCGCCGGCGTTGCGCACGACCGCAAGACCTGGATGGGCAGCACGTTGGCCTGGCTCGCCTATCCACCGCTGGACCTGCACATGAGCGAGACGGTCCGTCGCAACGACTTCAACTTTGCCTTGCACGCGCTCAAGTCCGACGGTGACGATCCCAACGACATGCTGATGGTCATGCTGTCGGTCAACGCCGCCACTCTGGGCGATGCACCGGCGGCTTATCATTGGCTGCGGCGCAGCGTGGTCGGCTTCGACAAGCCGCCATTCGATGTGCGCAGCGAAACGGTGACCAACAACACGGGCTATCTGCTGTCCGCTTCCGGCGGCTTCGTGCAGAACTTCATCTACGGCTTCACCGGTCTGCGTGTCGAGGGCGCGGGCGTCGAAGCGGTTTACCCGCCGGTATTGCCGCCTGCCTGGCGCGCGCTCACCTTGCGTGACATCGCGATTCGCGGCAAGCGCTACAACATCACGATCACCCGCGATGCCGCGGGTGTGACGCAACTGCAGCAAACCCCCGCGGGACTCGTGGATGAGCGGTGACAGCCCCGTCGACACCCAGCTCCATGGGCAAGCGCGCGTCAGTCGTTGGTTGATGCTGGTCTCGCTGTGCCTGAGCTACATGGTTTATGCCGTGCTGCTCAACAGCGTCGGCACGGTGATCCTGCAATCCATCCTCAGCTTCGGCATCAGCAAGGAGAGCGGCAGCATTCTGGAGGCGTGCAAGGACTTTTCCATCGCCGGGGTGTCTTTCGCGGTCGCCTCGTACCTGCCACGGCTCGGCTACCGGCGCGCGATGATGCTTGGGCACACGCTGGTGGCGGCAGCCTGCGTGTTGATGGCGCTGCACCCGCGCTTCGGCACGGCGGAGGTGCTGTTCGCCACCATCGGCGTGACCTTCGCGCTGATCAAGGTCAGCGTGTATTCCTCGATCGGTCTGCTGACCGCCGACGCCAAGCGCCATGCCAGTCTGATGAACGTGCTGGAAGGCCTGTTCATGGTCGGCGTGCTCGGCGGCTACTGGCTGTTCGGTGCCTTCATCGACTCCAGGGCGCCGGCCAATCTGGTCTGGGTGCACGTTTATTGGCTATTGGCCGGCGCCAGCCTGACCGTGGTCGTGCTGCTCGCACTGGCGCGGCTCGATGAATCCGCGGCGCGCTCGGTCAGCACCGGCAGCGGCGGCGCATTCGGCGACATGTTGCGCCTGCTGACACGGCCCATGGTCTATGTCTTCATCATCTCGATTTTCCTGTACGTGCTGATCGAGCAGGGGCTTGGCACCTGGCTGCCGACCTTCAATAGCCAGGTTCTGCGCTTGCCGGTTGCGATGAGCGTGCAGATGGCCAGCATTTATGCCGGTTCGCTGGCGCTGGGTCGGTTGCTGGCCGGTTACGTGCTGCGGCGGGTGTCCTGGTATGCGCTGCTGAGCGGGTGTCTGGTCGGCATGATCCTGCTGGTGATCCTGGTCCTGCCGCTGGCGGCGCACGTGCACTTGCGTCCCGACGTGAACTGGTTCAATGCGCCGTTCGTGGCCTATGCGTTTCCTCTCATCGGGTTGCTGATGGCGCCGATTTATCCTGCGGTCAATTCGGTGATGTTGAGCGCGTTGCCCAAGGATCGGCACGCGGCGATGACCGGATTGATCGTGGTGTTCTCCGCGCTGGGCGGCACCTCCGGTTCGTTCATCGTGGCTTTCCTGTTCACCCACTTCGGTGGCAGCCACGCCTTTTACATCACCCTGATACCGATGGCTGGAATACTCGTGGCGCTGTTTTTCTTCCGCCGTGAAACCGCGGTCGCGGCAAGTGCCTTGCAATCGGTGGATGGGCAGGCGCGGCACTGAAGAGACGCGGCATTGCGTGCGCCACGCTGGTGGCTCAAGCCCCCGCCCTGGCCCTGGGCGGATCGAAGCTCAGTGGGCTGTCGATCCAGTGTTTGCGCGCGGCGCTCCAGGCGCCGATGGCGAAGCTCCAGGTGATCACCAGCACGGGCGCGCCGCCCCACAGCGGGCCGAAGCGTTCGAGCAAGGCGTAACCCAGCCAGATCGTGCCCATCTGGCCGAAGATGGTGATCACCGTGACCACCGTGCGCAAAATGACGTTGACCGGCAGGCTCAGGTACAACGCCAGCGTGGCCAGCGCCAGCGGCGGCGCCAGGATCGCCGTGGTGGCGAGGATCGACACCAGCGCGTGTGGAGCGATCAGCAGCGCGGCCAGGCCGGTAAACACGAACGCGCTGAGAATGGCGCCGGGCAGCACGCCGAGAAAACTGTCCACCAGTCGCGCCTTGAACGCGGCGCGCGTATCCGGCGCCAGGGTGAAGTACAGCTCGACCAGACTCGGCTGCAGGCGCGGCATGCCGGTACCGACCACGTTCAGGCCGCTCATGGCGAAGAAGGTGGCGTAGCCGGCGATCATGCCCACCTGCGCGCTGTGCCCAAGCGCCAGCGCGTACACCGCGATGAAGGCGCCCCACAGCAGCCAGCGCACCAGCCAGCCGCGCGGCTGTTCGTGCGGCAGCAGCAGCGCGCGCAGCATGGCGCGCTGCCGCCCCGGCGTCGGCGTGGGCGTGGCGTGATAGCGCGTGGCTGCACGCTGCAACAACGCGCTGGCACCGTGCTCGGACCAGCCGTTGAGGCGCTGCATCAGCTTGCCGCGCGGCACGTTGGATGTCGTGTTGTTGCCGCGGCGCATCGGTTCGGACGCCAGCAGCGGTGAATCCGGCAGCGGCGGGTCGCCAATCGGAAACAATCGCTGCCAGGTCATGCGCAGCATGAGCGCGGCCAGCAACAGCGCCGCCAGCGGCAGCAACGGGTTGTGCAGCGCCGGTTCGATGCTCAGCCAGAACGGCTGCGGAATGAAGCGTGCACCAATGATCAATACCCAGATCAGGAATCCGCTGCGCGAGCCGCTGGTGGTCAGCACGGCCCAGGCGATGGCCAATGCGTCGACACCCAGTGCCAGCCAGCCCATCGGCAGACCCCAGCGCAGACTGGTAAGGGCGCACGGCAGCAGCCAGAACAGCAGCGCCCACAGTGCGGCCGCGCCAGCCAGCGCGCGGCGAAAATCCGGCAGCAGCAGGGTTTCCTTGCGCGCCAGGCCCTTCAGCGCGGCGCCGGCCAGCAGCCACGCAAACCACAGCGCGAACGCGGCAAGCATCGCGCCGCCATACAGCGCCTTGCCGCCGGCAAGCGCCAGCGCGATGGCGCCGGTCAGCATCAGCAGCAACAGCAGCGCGGCCACCCACGCCTGGCGCAGCGGCAGCAGCGCCAAGGTCCATGCCGCCCTCATGCCAGCGCCACGAACAGGTCTTCCAGATCCAGCGACGCCAGCTCCAGCGTCGCGCCCTCGCGCGCGGCCAGCACTTCCAGCGCGGGCCGCATGCGCGCGTCGGACAAATCCACCACGTAGCCGGCGCGCGCATCGAGCAGATCGGCACCCAGCGCGCCATCCAGCATCGGCGCCGCGGTGAAGCCGCCGGCGCGGCTCAGCCATGCGCGGCGGAACTGCGCGCGGATCGCCGCCAGCGGGCGCTGCAGCGCGATGCGCCCGCTGCGCAACAGCGCGATGTCGGCCTCGACGCGCTCCAGATCGGTGGTGATGTGGGTGGAGAAAATCACCGTCTTGCCCGGACGCCGCACCAGCGGAATCAGCGTCGCCAGGAAATCGCGCCGCGCGATCGGATCGAGGCTGGCCACGGGCTCGTCCAGCACCAGCAGATCCGGGTCGGGCGCCAGCGCGCGCACGATCGCCAGCATCTGTCGCTGGCCCTGCGACAGCGCGGCGATTTTCTTCTTGCGGTCGAGCTGCCATTCGCCCAGCAGACGCTCGACCAGCACGCTGTCCCAGCGTTTGTAGAACGCCGCGGTGAAGGTGAGGAAATCGCCCACGCGCATCCACGGGAACAGATCGAAACTTTGCGGCACGTAGCCGATGCGGTGCAGGCGCTGACCGCGCGGTTCGTCCATCGGCTTGCCCAGCACCTCGATGCTGCCGGCGTCCAGCGGCGAGAGGCCCAGCAGGCAGCGCAGCAGCGTGGTCTTGCCGGCGCCGTTGCGCCCGAGCAGGCCGACCACGCGTCCGGCGGGAACCTCCCAGTCGAGGTGATTGAGCACCTCGCGCCCATCGAATGATTTCAGCAGCGCGCGCGCGCTGACCGCGGAAAGGTTTTCGTCGGGAGCCGCTGCGAGCGCTGCGTGCATGGTCATTCCGGTGATCCTGCGGGGCGGGTCTGGCGTGCGAGCATGGCGCAAATCGCGCGCGCTGCGCAGCAAGTGTGCTGTTGCCGCGTGAAGTCGCCGCGACTGATCAGCGTCGCGACATGCGATTTTGCTACGGCGCGCATCCGGCGACACGTTAAACTTTCCGGGTGGACTCCAGTTGCGCCGATCTGCCGCTGTTCCCCCTGTCCACCGTGCTTTTTCCCGGTGGGCGCCTGCAACTGCGCGTGTTCGAGCCGCGCTATGTGGATCTGGTGCGCGAGTGCACACGCGCGCAGCGGCCCTTCGGCGTGAATCTCATCATGCAGGGGCACGAAGCCGGCGTGCCGGCAACGCCGGTCGCGGTGGGCACGCTGGCCTTCATCCGTGATTTTTTCACCCTGCGCGATGGTTTGCTGGGCATTCTCGCCGAGGGTGGCCAGCGCTACCGCGTGATGCGCACGCGCGTGCGCGGCGATGGCCAACTGCGCGCCGATGTCGCGCTGTGGCCGCAGGAACCGGCGCAACCGCTGCCGCCGGAATTCGGTCTGCTGGCGGCGATTCTTGAGCGCCTGCTCGAGGCCTATGCCCGCGATGCGCCCGTGCCTTACGACGCCGCGCAGTTGGACGATGCGGTGTGGGTTGGCTGGCGCCTGGCCGAGCTGCTGCCGCTGACACCCGATGAGCGCCAGAGCTTGCTCGAAACGGATGATGCGCTGGCGCGGCTGACCGCGCTCAACGTGCTGCTGCCGCGCTTCCAGCGCGATTGACGAGGACCCACGCATGGTTACGCTCGCCGGCAAGACTCTGTTTATCACTGGCGCCTCGCGCGGCATCGGCCTCGCCATCGGCCTGCGCGCCGCGCGCGATGGCGCCAACGTGGTCATCGCCGCCAAAAGCGATGTGCCCAACCCCAAGCTGCCTGGCACCATCCACAGCGCGGCGCAGGCCATCGAGGCCGCCGGCGGACGCGCGCTGGCGGTGCGCATGGATATCCGCGATGCCGACGAGATTGATGCGGCGGTCGCCGTCGCCGCGGCGCGCTTCGGCGGCATCGATATTCTGGTCAACAACGCCAGCGCGATCTGGCTGGCGGATACACCGGGCACGCCCGTCAAGCGCTTCGATCTGCTGCATCAAGTCAACACGCGCGGCACGTTTCTGATGACCCAGGCCTGCCTGCCGTGGCTCGAGCACGCCGTCAATCCGCATGTGCTGATGCTGGCGCCGCCGCCGAATCTGGCGCCGCGATGGTTCGCGCGGCACACCGCCTACACCATCGCCAAGTACGGCATGAGCCTGTGCGTGCTGGGCATGAGCGCCGAGTTCGCCACGCGCGGCATTGCCGTCAACGCACTGTGGCCGAGGACGGTGATCGCCACCGCCGCGGTGGCCATGCTGGGCGGCACGGTGAAACCCGAGCACTGCCGCAAGCCCGAGATCGTCGCCGACGCCGCGCATTGGCTGTTGACGCAGCCAGCGCGCACCTGCACAGGGCGCTTCGCCATCGATGAGGACATTCTGCGCGCCGCCGGTGTCAGCGACTTTGATTGCTACGCCGTGCAGCCCGGTGCGTCACTGCTGCCGGATTTATTTCTCGATTGATCACGGGCGAGGAGTGGGGAGTTGGGAGCCGCGCTGTGCGACGTGAAATAAGGGGGGGTTGTCATGCTGAGCAACGCGCAGCGCGAGCCGGGGACCCAGCGGCGCTGCCATGCGCTGCGCTGGATTCCCGCCTGCGCGGGAATGACGAAACAGGAATCGTGGCACCCGCCATGGCACATCTCATGCCGTGCGCTGCGCAAGCACCCACTCCCCACTACCACTGCCACGCCGCCACACTTGCAAGTCGCGTGACCGATACCCACATCGCCCACTTGTCAGCGTCATCGAGGCCCGCATGAAATATCTGCATAGCATGATCCGCGTGCGCGATTTGGACGCGACGCTGAAGTTTTTCCGTGACGGACTGGGCCTCAGGGAAACGCGTCGCCGCGAGTTTCCGCAGGGCCGCTACACGCTGGTGTTTCTCGCTGCGGATGAAAGTCCCGAGGCCGAGGTCGAGTTGACGTACAACTGGCCGCCTGCGGACGGCAGCGCGCCCGAGGATTACGGCAGCGCGCGCAATTTCGGCCATCTGGCGTTTCGCGTGGATGACATTTACGCGACCTGCGCGCACCTGCAGGCCATGGGCGTGACCATCAACCGCCCGCCGCGCGACGGACACATGGCCTTCGTGCGCTCCCCCGATCTGATTTCGATCGAGCTGCTGCAGAAGGACGCTGCGCTGGCGCCGGCCGAGCCGTGGCGCTCGATGCCGAACACCGGCGCGTGGTGACCGCGGCCCGCGCTGCGCGCGATGTGGCGCGCGACGGCGGCAGTGCTCTCAGCCGCTGAGCGCCTGCATCAAATCGCCGACCAGATCGTCGGGATGTTCCAGGCCGACCGAGAGGCGCAGCAGACCTTGTGGCGAGGTCGGTTCGGGGCCCTCGATCGAGGCGCGGTGCTCGACCAGCGATTCGCAGCCGCCCAGCGAGGTGGCGTTGATGAACAGCTCAAGGCGTCCGGCGCAAGCCAGCGCCGCGTCGCGCCCGCCGCCCAGTTCGAAGGACACCATGCCGCCGAAATCACGCATCTGCTGCGCGGCCACGGCGTGGCCGGGGTGCGTCGGCAGGCCGGGATAGTGCACATGCGTCACCGCTGGATGTGCGCCCAGCGCCTGCGCCACGGCGAAGGCGTTGCGGCAGTGCCAATCCATGCGTGCCGGCAGCGAGTGCAGACCGCGCAGCGCCAGCCATGCCGCCAGTGGCGCGCCATGCAGGCCAACCGCGGCGCGGGTGCGGAACACCTGCTCGGCCAGCGCATCGAGATCGGCGCCGAACACCAGCGCGCCGCCCATGGTGTCGCTGTGGCCACCGATGTACTTGGTCACCGAGTGCAGCACGATGTCCGCGCCCAGCGCCAGCGGCTGCTGCAGCACGGGCGTGGCGAAGGTGTTGTCGACCAGCAGGCGCGCACCGCGCGCGTGCGCCAGTTCGGCCAGCGCGGCGATATCGCTGATTTTCAGCAGCGGGTTGGACGGTGTCTCCGCCCAGATCAGGCGCGTCAGCGGTGTCAGCGCGGCGCGCGCGCTGGCGATGTCGGACAGATCGGCGAAGTCGCAACGCAGGTTCCAGCGCGCGAAAAACTCCAGCGCCAGATGCCGGTAGCCGTGATAGACATCATCTGGAAACAGCACATGACTGCCCGTTGGCAGGCTTTGCAGCAGCGCCGTGCCAGCGCCCATGCCGCTGCCGAAAAACAGCGCGCGCATGCCGTGCTCCAATGCGGCCAGCGCTTGCTCGAAGCGCTGCTGCGTGGGGTGATCCGTGCGCTGGTAAATCAGCCCGTGCGGCATGCTGCCGTCGGGCGCGTGCTCATAAGTCGTGGACAAGTGCAGCGGCGGTGCCAGCGCGCCGGTTTCGGCATCGACGGTCGCGCCGGCATGCACGGCCAGGGTTTCCAGACGCATGGTGGAGTTCTCGCATCGGCGCCGCGCGCCACAGATGCGCAGGGTAACGCAGCGCTGCACACGCGGGCATAATCGCGCGCTGTCTCCGCGAATCCTGCCGCCATGTCCTCAAGTGATTCCTCGCCGTCCATCGCCGCACTGCTGGCGACGGCGCAACAGGCGTTCGTGCCGGTGTATCAGCCGCGCGCGCTGGTGCTCGATCACGGTCGCGGCGCGCGCCTGTGGGACCGCGAGGGCCGCGAGTACGTGGACTTCGCCGCGGGCATCGCGGTGTGCAGTCTGGGCCACGCCGATCCCGAGCTGGTCGCCGCGCTGCACGCGCAGGCGCACAAGCTGTGGCACACCAGCAACGTGTTCTACAACGCGCCGGCGATCGAGCTGGCCGAGGCGCTGGTGGCGGCATCGGGTTTCGCGCAGCGCGTGTTCCTGTGCAACTCCGGCGCCGAGGCCAACGAGGCCGCGATCAAGCTGGCGCGACGCTGGGCCACGCAGCAGGGGCGCGCGCCCGAACGGCGCACGATCCTGAGTTTTCAGGGTTCGTTCCACGGGCGCACCCTGGCCACCGTCACCGCCACCGCGCAGCCCAGGTACCAGCAAGGCTTCGAGCCGCTGCCCGCGGGCTTCCGCTACTGCGCGTTCAACGATCTCGATGCGGCGGCGGCGGCGCTGGCCGATGACAGCGTGTGCGCGGTGCTGGTGGAGCCGGTGCAGGGCGAGGGTGGGGTGATGCCGGCTGCGCCTGGATTTCTGGCCGGGCTGCGTGCGCTGTGCGACCAGCACGACGCGCTGCTGATTTGCGACGAAATCCAGTGCGGCATGGGCCGCACCGGCACGCTGTTCGCGCATGTGCAGGACGGCGTGGTGCCCGATGTGGTGACCCTAGCCAAGGCGCTGGGCGCGGGTTTTCCGATTGGAGCGATGCTGGCCGGGCCGCGCGTGGCCGAGGTGTTGCAGTACGGCGCGCACGGCAGCACCTTCGGCGGCAACCCGCTGGCGGCGGCGGTGGCGCGCGTGGCGCTGCGGCGCCTGGCAGCCCCCGCGTTGCTGGCGCAGGTCACGCGTCGCGGACAGGCGCTGCGCGACGGTCTGCAGGCGCTGGGCGCGGCAACCGGCGTGTTCGAACACGTGCGCGGACGCGGGCTGATGTTGGGCGCGGTGCTGGCCGCGGCGCATCGTGGCAAGGCCAGCGCCATCCTCGATCACGCGCACCGCGCCGGCCTGCTGCTGCTGCAGGCCGGCCCGGATGTGCTGCGCATCGTGCCGCCGCTGGTGCTGGATGAGGCCGACATCGAGCAGGGTCTGGCACGCCTGGCGCAGGCGCTGCACACCTATCGGGTCGTCGCATGAAACAGGAGTTGCCATCAACATGATCAAGGCCGTACTCACAGGGCACTCGCGCGGCCTGGGCGCCGCGCTGGCCGAAGCGCTGCTGATGCGCGGCATCGCCACGCTGGGGCTGGCGCGGCGTGGCCATGCGGCGCTCGCCGCGCGGTATCCGCAACTGCTGCACGAGGTCTCGATCGATCTTGCCGACAGCAGCGCGCTGCAAGCCTGGCTGGATCGCCATGTGCTGCATGACTGGCTGGACGGCGCCGCGCGCGTGCTGCTGATCAACAACGCCGGCGTGGTCGGTCCGGTCGGTGCGCTGGAGGTGCAAGCGCCGGCGCAACTGGCGCGGGCCGTCGCGCTCAACGTGGCCGCGCCGCTGCTGTTGGCCGCGGCGTTCGCGGCGTCCAGTACGGCCGAGCGGCGCATCGTGCACATCTCCAGCGGCGCCGCGCATCAGCCCATCGCCGGCTGGAGTTTTTACTGCGCCAGCAAGGCCGCGCTGGACCAGCACGCGCGCACCGTGGCCGCGGACGCCGCGCCCGGCCTGCGCATCTGCAGCCTGGCGCCCGGCGTGATCGACACCGACATGCAGGCCGAAGTGCGCGCCAGCGATCCAGCACGCTTTCCGCAACACGCGCGCTTCGTGGCGATGCACGAGACTGGCGCGCTGCTGGCGCCGGCTGCCGTGGCGCAACGCCTGCTGGATTACCTGCTCAGCGACGCCTTCGGCGCGCAACCGGTGGCGGATTTGCGCGAGCTGGGTTGAGTTGGACCGGGACTCGGGACGAGCGCGTTGCGACTCGAAGGCTCCGTCATCCCGGACGGCGCGCAGCGCCGAGCCGGGATCCAGCAGGGCCTACCATGGGCGTCATCGTCGATCGACCCCTGATCGCCGCTGCGCGCTGGTCTCACGTGTCCTCGCCGGCGGCGAACACGCGCGTCGCCAGCCAGGTCAGCACCACGATGAAACCCAGCAGCACCGCCAGCGACAGCAGTGGCGGGTAGGCGTAACGGTCGAGGATCGCGCCACGCATCAGGTCCACCGCGTAGGCCACTGGGTCGATGCGCGCCAGCCAGCGCAGCCACGTCGGTGCACTGTCCAGCGGATACAGCGCGCCGGACAGAAAGAACATCGGCAGCAGCACGGCGTTGCCGATGATCGGGAACACCGTGGTTGAGCGGAAGCGTGCTGCCGTGGCCACGCCCAATGCGGAGAACGTGACCGCCGCCAGGATCATGGTGCCGATCAGTTCCAGCAGCGCGAGCAGCGACAAATCCATGCCCAGCAGCGGCAACAGCAGCAGCAGGATCGTCGCCGGCACCAGCGCCTGGATGGCGCCCGA
>NZ_JBTSRB010000036.1:0-4432 GCF_054637675.1 Metallibacterium sp. | reverse complement strand
GGGCTCGGCCTCGTCCATGTAGTGGGTGGTCAGGAACACGGTGCCGCCGGCGCCGACGTAGCGGCGCACCTCGCCCCAGAACAGGCGCCGCGCATCCACGTCCAGGCCCAGCGTGGCCTCATCCAGAAACAGCACCTCGGGCGTGGCCACCAGCGCGCGCGCCAGTTCGACGCGGCGTTTCTGCCCGCCGGAGAGCTTCTGCGCCTCGCGCGTGGATACATCTTCCAGTCCCAGCGTCACCAGCAGTTCCGCGCTGCGCGTCTTGGCCGCGCGCGACGACAACCCATAGAACAGACCCATCAGATACAGGTTATCGCGCACCGACAGCTTGCCCTCCAGCGCCGGCTCCTGAAACACGATACCCATGCGCTGGCGCACCGCGACGCGTTCGCGCACGCTATCGAAACCGAGCACGCGCGCCGTGCCCTCGCTGGGCTTGAGCAGGGTGGCGAAAATCGAGAACAGCGTGGTCTTGCCGGCACCGTTGGGGCCGAGCAGGGCGAACATCTCACCGCGCTGCACGCTCAGATCGATGCCGCGCAAGGCGTGCACGTTGCCGTAGCGTTTGTGCAGGGCGTGCGCCTCCAGCGCGGGGCCTGGATCGGTCATGGCGTTTCTCGGTGGGATCAGTGCCGTGCCGACGTGGCCTGCGGCGGCAGGTATTTGGCGAACCAGCCCAGAGCGCGCACCAGCACGTCGCGTTTGTGCGCGGGATTGACGAAGCCATGGCCTTCGTTCGGGTACACCACCAGTTGCGTGGGTACGCCCATGGCCTTGAGTCCGTGCCACATCTCGAAGGACTGCGGCGCCGGGCATTCGGCGTCGAACTCGCCGACCACCATCAGCGTGGGCGTCTTGTCCTGCTTGATGAAGTTGATCGCCGAGCTGCGCGCATACACGGCTGGATCGTTGTATACGCTGGCGCCGAAGAACGGTTTCATCCAGCGGTCGATGGAGTTCTCGCCGGTGTAGCTCAGCCAGTCCGACAGCCCGGCACCGGCCACCGCGGCGCGGAACACGCGCGTTTGCGTGGGCGCGAACATGCTCATGAAGCCGCCATAGCTCCAGCCGGTGATGCCGATGCGGCGCGGGTCGACCGGGTACTTCGCCTCCACCGCCTTGACGCCGGCGAGGATGTCGCGCAGATCGCCGTAGCCGAAATCCCTGCGATTGGCCTGGGTGAAGCGCTCGCCCTGGCCGAAGCTGCCACGCGGATTGGGGAACAGCACGAAATAACCCATCGCCGACAGCGGCGCGCCGCCGTAATTCACGCCCGGCCAGCGCGGCTGCACCGCGTAGCTGGGGCCGCCATGCACGGAGACGATCAACGGGTAGCGCAGATGCGGGTTGTAGTTGGCCGGATACAGCAGCCAGCCCTGCACATGGAAACCCTGGTTGCTCCAGTGCACCGATGCGGCCTTGCCCCACAGCGGCTGCACGCCGACATTGATGCGCGTGACCGCGCGCATGGCGTCGATACGCGTGGGCGTGCCGGCGGCGTTGCGATCCAGCGCCGCGGTCCACACTTCCGGCGGCTCGGTATAGGTGCTGTGGATGAAGGCCAGCGTGTGCCGATCGCGCGCCACGGCCAGCGCCGACATCGCGCTGCCATCGCCCAGCGCGGCATGCACCGTGGCCAGCGCCCGCGCGTGCGCGACGGGCCGGCCACGCGCGTCGCGCGTCAGCGTCAACGCATCGAGCTGGCTGGAGCCACCGGCGAAGGCGTTCACCAGCAGGCTGTGTGCGCCGGTCCAGGTCAGCCAGCCGGGGGTGATGCCGATGCCGGGCGTCACATCGATCGGCGCGCCGCCGGCGGCAGGCACCAGATAAATGTCACCGCCGGTGACGCCCTGATCGCTCATCAGGCCGCCGATGAAGGCGATCTCGCGACCGTCCGGCGCGAAGCGCGGCAGCGCGATCTGCAATCCGTGCAGAGGCCCGGCGACGGTGTTGGGGTCGACCAGTGCGCGCGGCGTGGCGCCGCTGCGTGCGTCCTGCACATAGAGCTGCGCGATCCACCAGTTGTTGTCGCCAGGTGGCGGCGCGGCGACGTAGGCGATGCGCGCGCCGTGCGGCGAGAAACTGAACTCGTAGGGGAACAGCTCCGTTGGCGTCAGCAGTTGTACCGCGCCGTCAGCGAGACTGGCGGTGGCCACGCGCTGGTGCTCGATATTGGCTTCGCCGATCACGCCCACGCGCGGCTTGGTCGCGGCCAGCGCATCGACGCGGTGCGTGTCGCCCGGCACATACAAAAAGCCGAGGCTGTGGCCATCGGGCGCCCATGCCAGCGCGTGCACCAGACCATCGAGATGCGTCAGACGCCGCGGTTGCGCGTGGGCGCTGTGCGTGTCCAGCAGGTAGATGTCGTTCTGCACGGTCTTGCCCGCGGCGCAGTCGGACAAGAATGCCAGCGCGCGGCCATCGGCCGACCAGGTGGGATTGGTTTCACTGCAGCCCTTGTGCGCGCCGGCCACGCTGATGGTGCGCGGTTGCGCGCCGTTGCCGGCGGCAAGCTGGATACGCGGGCCGTCGGCGGTATTCAGCACCCACGCCAGTTGCTGCGCATCGGGCGAAATCGCCACCGCCTGAAACTGCCGGGCCGCGCCGAGGCGCGTGAGGATCGCGTCGACGCGCGCCTGCTCGGCGGCCGGGATGACGGCCGCAGGCAGCGGCGCGGCAGCGGCCTGCGCGCTCATCCAGATCGGGGCGAAAAGAAAAGCCAGTGCCAGCAAACGGCGGCCGCAGTGTTGAATGCTCATCTCGAACCTCGGTGGGCAGCGTGACCCGCTGCAGGCCACCGGGCTTGGACAACACTGACGCGCCGATGTTGCACGCGGCGCGAACTGGGCAGGCGCCCGCGCAGCAGCAAGTGCTGCGCGGGCGGTGGTTCCAGTCGCCAGCGGCCAACCCTGCTGGACTGCGGCGGTCGTTGGCGCCCTCGATCAGGTGCGTCTTGGGATTGACCAGGATGGCCTCGTCCGCGCCCCAGAATGGAATCGGCTTGAACATGTAGCCCATCTGCTCCAGCGCGGTCTGCGTTTGCGGTGTGAGATAACCCGGCTCGACGAAGATGTCATCCGGATACCACTGCATGTGCATGCGCGGCGCGTCCACGGCCTGCTGCATGTTCATGCCGAAGTCGACCACGTTGAGGATGCTCTCCAATGTCGACGAGATGATGGTCGAGCCGCCGGGGCTGCCGGTGACCATGAACACCTTGCCGTGCTTCAGCACGATGCTGGGCACCATCGAGGACAGCGGAATCTTGCCCGGCTGGATCTCGTTGACGTGGCCTTGCACCAGCCCGAACGAATTGGGCACGCCGGGTTTGGAGGTGAAATCGTCCATCGTGTTGTTGAGAAAGAAGCCGGTGTCGCCGGCCATCATGCCGACGCCGAACAGATAGTTGATGCTGTAGGTCACGCTGACCGCGTTGCCCTTGGCATCGAGGATGGAAAAGTGGGTGGTGTGCATGCCCTCGGCTGCGCCGAGGCTGCCTTTCACCTCGGACGAAGGCGTGGCGCGGTCAGGCTGGATCTCGCTGCGGATGCGCTTGATGTTGGCCGTGGACAGCAGGCGCCCGATGGGGTTGTGCACGAAGGCCGGATCGCCCAGATAGGTGTTGCGATCGGCAAACGCGTGGCGCTCGGCCTCGGCCAGATAGTGCGTGGCCATTACCGAGCCGTAGCCCCACTTGCCCAGCGGGTAGCCAGCGAGGACGCGCAGGATCTCGCATACGGTCACGCCCGAGCTCGGCGGTGGCGGCGTGACCACGGTGTAGCCGCGGTACGGGCACTCCACCGGTTTGGCCCAGACCACGCGGTAGTCGCGGAAGTCCTTGAGGCTGAGGATGCCGCCGTGCTTGTCGCTGGCGGTGACGATGGCTCTGGCGATGGGGCCGTCGTAGTAGGCCTGGCTGCCGCCCTTCTCGATCAACTCCAGCGTGTGCGCCAGCTCGGGCTGCTTGAGCACCTCGCCGGCTTTCCACGGTTGCCCATGGTTGAGGAAGATCGCCGCGACGTTGGCATGCGCTGCAAAGTCCTTGCTGCGCGTGCCCAGAATCTTCACGTCACCCGGCTGCAGCACGAAGCCGTCACGTGCCAGCTTGATCGCTGGCGCCATCACCTGCTTCAGGCTCATGGTGCCGTACTTCTTCAGCGCCGCATCCAGGCCCATGACCGAGCCGGGCACGCCCACGCCCAGCCAGGTCTTGGTGCTGCGCCCGGGCACCACGTTGCCCTGTGCGTCCTGGAACAGCGTCGGCGTGGCTTTCAGCGGCGCCCTCTCGCGGAAATCCAGAAACACGTTCTTGCCGTTGGCCAGATGGATGGTCATGAAGCCGCCGCCGCCGATGTTGCCGCAGCAGGGATGCACCACGGCCAGCGCGTAGCCCACCGCGACCGCGGCATCGACGGCATTGCCGCCCTGCTTG
>NZ_JBTSRB010000035.1:0-33743 GCF_054637675.1 Metallibacterium sp. | reverse complement strand
CAAGGAAAATCACGGATGATTTTTGGGTACAGGCCTACGCTGCTCGGCAGAACTCGGCGCAGCCCGAGCAGAAAACTTTGCGCGCTTGGCGTCCTTCGCGGACCACAAGCTCTCGTCCGTGAACCATCAAAACAGCGTCGCCAGCCCGCCGTACACGCCCAGCATCGAGGTCAGCACGACCACCGTGATCACCACCACGGCATAGGCGCCGCGCAAGCGGTGCGCGGGCGGCAGCGCGCGCATCGCCAGCGCCACCAGCAAGCCCAGCACCAGCGGCAGCATCAACGCGTTCATCACCTCCACGCCCACCGCCAGCGCCACCAGATTGGGCACCAGCGCCACCACCAGCGCGCCGCCGATCACGCCCAGGCTGAAGATCGAATAAAACCACGGCGCTTCCAGCGGATGGTATTCCAGCGAGTGCTTGTAACCGGTGACCTCGCCGAAACCCCACGCCGCCGCCAGCGCCACCACGATCGCCGCGACCATGGCCGCGCCGAGCATGCCGAGGCCGAACAGCGTGTGGCCAAGGGCGTGGCCCAGCACCGGCGTCAGCGCGCCGGCGATCTGGCCGACGCTGTCCAGCGGCGCGTTGCTGTGCGCGGGTGCCAGCGTCGCCGCCGCGGCCATCAGCACGGCGGCCATGATCACCTGCGTCAGCAGTGCGCCGAGAGCGGTATCCCAGCGCGCGTAGGCGTAATCGCCGGGCGTGAGTTTTTTGTCGGCCACCGCCGACTGCTGATAAAACACCATCCACGGCATGATCACCGCGCCGATGTTGGCCGCGACCAGATACCAGTAATCGCCGCTGTGCAGCGGCATGGCGAACACCTGACGCGCCACCTGCGCACCATCCAGCGGCGCGCGCAGCGCCACCCACACGAAGGCCAGCTCGAACAAGCCCAGCAGGATCGCCACGCGCTCCACGCGCCGGTAGCTGCCGGTCCACACTACCAGCAGCAGAAACCCCGCGGCCAGCGCCAGACTGATCAGACGCGGCACGCCGAACAGTTCGCCCACGCCGGCCACTCCGGAGAACTCGGTGATGATCGCGCCGGCCGACGCCACCGCCAGGCCGCTGGCCGACAGCCACGCCCAGCCCGGTCCGAAGTGCTCGCGGATCAGTTCGCCGTGGCCCTTGCCGGTGAAAATGCCGAGGCGCACGGTGAGTTCCTGCGCCACGTACAGCACCGGCACCAGCAGCAGTTGCCAGATCAGCAGCCGGTAGCCCCACTGCGCGCCGCTTTGCGCGGCGGTGATCACGCTGCCGACATCGGTGTCGGCCAGCATCACCACCAGGCCCGGCCCCAGCACCGCGAAAAACGCGACCCAGCGCGACGACAGCGGCAGGCGCGGACGAGCGGCGGGCGAGGACATGGCGGGTTCCACGGGACTGAGCGCAAATGATAACGGATCGCAACGCCGGCTGCCCAAAACCTGCGGCAAAAAGCGCAGCGCGGTCATGATCATTGTGGGTCAGGCGCAGCACGCCCCGTGCATCCTCGGCGACGACCGCGCGCGTGGTTGCGGTGCTGATGCCGTGCCGCATCCCGGTGTAGCGGAAGACCGACGGCAAGGCCTGCGTGGCCGCCATGAACGCCGGGCTGATCGGGCGCATGCTCGGCGGTACCGTGGCCGCGGTGATGGGCGGCGAAGTCGCGCGCGATCAGGATCGCTGCGTCGATTTTCCGCGTTGAGCGCCGCGCGCGGCGTGCGTATTACTTGGCGTGCAGGGCCGCATGCGCCAGCGGACGCAGCGCGCGCAGGCGCGCCGGCGAGGGCGCATCGGCGCCGCAACCAGCCGCGCCCAGCGTGGCCGGGCGCTCGCTCCAGTGCAGCAACTCGAAGCGGCCGTGTGCGTCCTCGGTCAGCGCGGTGCAATGCTCCACCCAGTCGCCGTCGTTGAGATACAGCACGCCCTCGATGCGGCGCACGTGGCCGTAGTGGATGTGCCCGCAAATCGCGCCGTCGAAGCCCGCCGCCTGCGTGGTGCGCGCCACGCGCGTCTCGAACGCGCGGATATAGGCCAGCGCCTGTGGCGCGCAGGACTTCAGCACCAGCGACAGCGGCAGGTAGGGCAGTTTCAGCCAGTGCCGCAGGCGGTTGAAACGACGATTGACGCCGCACAGGAAGTTTTGTATGAAATCGCCGAAGCGCTGCCAGGCACGGCCGATCTGTTCGGGATCGTGTTCGTCGCCATGGCTGACGTGGTAGCGGCGCCCGTCGGCGGCCACGTGCACGGCATCCAGCGCGATGGCGATGCCGGCGATGGTTTGCCCGGCCAGCGCGCGCAGCGGCGCATCGTGATTGCCGGGGATGTAGGTGATGCGCGTGCCGCGCGCCGCCAGCGCCAGGATCGCGTGCAGCACCGCGCCGTGGCTGGGATGCCACCACGGGCGCCGCGCCAATGCTTGCAGATCGATGATGTCGCCGACCAGATACAGGTGTGCGCAGTCGAGCCGCTGCAGGAAGTCGAGCAGGTAGGCCGCCTTGCAGTCGGGCAGGCCCAGATGTACATCGGAGATGAAAACGCTGCGGCGTTGCAGACGGTGCATGGCGCGCTCCCGGGTGGTGGTCCCGGGCCCCCAGCCTGCGCGCGCAACATCGCAGCCGTGTGGCGCTGGCGTGGCAGCGCGGTTGCAGCGCGTGGGTTCGCTCAGCCTCGCTGCAATTGATGCAGGGTCGCCGGCAGCAGTGCGCTGTCCACCCAGCGCGCGTATTGCACGGCGCCGGGATGCAGACCATCGGCGCACAGTTGTCCCGGCGCGCGGCCGGCGCGGCGACTGCACGCGGTGACATCGACCCAACCCGCGCCGACGCGCAGCACGCGCGTCTGCGCCAGCGCGTTGAACCGATCGATGGCCGCGGCGATGGTTTGCGACGAGCGCGCGTCCTGCCTGGCGAAGGGCGTCACGCCCCAGTCCGGAATCGACACGCCGAGCACGCGCGTGGCGCGCTCGCCGGCGAGGCGCAGCGCGTGCGCCAGCAGGGTATCGAAGTCGCGCTGAAACTCGCCCGGCGCGCGTTCGCGGTATTGGTCGTTGACGCCGATTTGCAGCGTCACCAGGTCGTAGGGTGGCGCCAGCGCGGCCGGTGCGAGCGTCGCCAGCAGCAGCTCCGCGGTCCAGCCGGTGCGGGCCAGCACGGTCGGCGCGGCACAGGCGTAACCGCACTTCGAGAGCGCACGCGCCAGTTGCGCCGGCCATGCCTGCGTGGGCGCCACGCCCTCGCCGATGGTGTACGAATCGCCCAGCGCCAGCAGGCGCAATTCAGCCATGCGCGTAGCGCGGCGTCGCGGCCTCGACGTGGCGCGCCAGCGCGCGCTCGAGGCGCGCCAGTACCTCGGCCATGGTCGCCGGTTCGGGCAGCAGGGTCAGGCGCAGATGGCGGCTGGCGGCGAGATTGAAGCCACTGCCCGGCACCAGCAGCACGTGCTCGTGTTCGAGCAGATCGAGCGCGAAATGCTGGTCGTCGAAGGCCGGCAGCACATCGCGCCGCAGCGCGGGGAAGGCGTAGATCGCGCCCCGCGGCGCGACCACATCGAGAAACTCGCTGCGCGCCACGCCGGCCAGCAGCGCCGCGCGCGTGGCGTGCAGACGGCCGCCGGGCGTGGTCAGGGTTGCGATCTCGCCGCGCAGGCGCAGCGCGACCGGGATCGCCCACTGCCCCATCTGGTTGGCGCACAGGCGCAGCGCGGCCAGCAGTTGCAGCGCATCGCGCAGCGGGCGCAACGCCGCGCGCGCACCCGTCAATTGCAGCCAGCCGATGCGATAGCCGCAGGCGCGCCAGAGTTTGGACAGCCCGCCAAAGCTCAGGCATGGCACGTCGCCGGCTAGCGCCGCCAGCGGCGTGAATTCGGCGCCGTCGTAGGTGATGCCGTCGTAGATTTCATCGCTCAGCAGCAGCAGACCATGACGCTCGGCCAGCGCCACCAGTTGCAGCAGCAGCGCACGCGGATACACCGCGCCGGTGGGATTGTTGGGGTTGATCAGCACCAGCGCGCGCGTGCGCGGGGTGATCAGCGCCTCGATCTCGGCGGCATCGGGCAGGTGGCCGCGTGTGGCCGGACAGTCGTAGTAACGCGGCACGCCGCCGTTGAGGCGCGTGGCGGCGCTCCACAGCGGATAGTCGGGGCTGGGCAGCAGCACTTCGTCATCGGGCTCCAGCAGCGCGCGCAGGCTCATGTCGATCAGTTCGCTGACGCCGTTGCCGATGAACACGTGCTCGACATCCAGCCCGTGGATGCCGCGCGCGACGGCGTCCGCGACCAGCGCCTCGCGCGCGGGCTCGAGGCCCAGCTCATGGCCGTAGGCATCGATCTCGTGCAGATGCGCGGCGATGGCCTCGCGCAGCGCCGCCGGCGGATGCAGATCGAAGCGCGCCGGATTGCCGATGTTGAGCCGCAGCAGCTCCACGCCATCCTGTTCGAGCGCGCGTGCGCGCAGGCTCAGCGGGCCGCGGATGTCGTAGCGCACCTGATCGAGGCGCGTGGCGGGGGCGAGGCGGAAATCGGACATGGCACGGCGTGGCTGGCTGCAAAGCGCGCCATGCTATCAGGCTATCGGGAAAGTGCTTTCCTGCACTTTTTTGACATTGCAGCGATGCATGCGCCGCACCCGGCATAATCCGCGCATGCATGGATCCGATCCGTTTGCCGCGCTGGTGGCCGTGGGCTGGCCACCCGCGCAGCCATGGCCCGTGCTCGACGCCGAGCAGCGCGTGGCGCGCGTGGCCGCGCAGCATCGCGCCGGCTACGTGCTGCACGATGGCATGGAGAGCTTCAAGGCGCAGCCCGCACCGGCATTCCTGCGCCGCGGCCTGGCGCCGGAGCAGCGTCCGGTGGTCGGCGATTTCGTCATCGTCATCGTCGTCGCCGGCAAGCCGCCGCAAATCATCGAGATCCTACCGCGGCGCAGCCTGCTCAGTCGCGCCGCCGCCGGCGAGCGCTACGCGCGTCAGCCGATCGCCGCCAACGTCGATAGCGTGTGCGTGCTGATGGGCCTGGATGGCGATTTCAACCCCGCGCGCGTGCAGCGCTATCTGGCGCTGATCGAAGGCTCCGGCGCGCAGGCCGTGATCCTGCTGAGCAAGGCCGATGTGCATCCCGATCATGTCGCGCAGGCCGCTGCGCTGGCCGCGGCGCTGCCTGTCGGCGTGGCGGTGCTGGCGATCAACGCCAAGGACGCCGCGCTGCACGCGCAACTGGCGCCGTGGCTGTTGCCCGGCGCCACGCTGGCGCTGGTGGGCTCGTCCGGCGCGGGCAAATCCACGCTCACCAACACCCTGCTCGGCCACACCGCGCAGGCTACCGCCGCGGTGCGCGCGCACGACAGCCGCGGCCGCCACACCACGACGTTTCGCGCGCTGCTGCCGCTGCCCGGCGGCGCCTGCCTGATCGACACCCCCGGCATGCGCGAGCTCAAGCTCACCGGCAGCGAGGATCTGGTCCAGTACGCCGACATCGAGGCGCTGGCGCGGCAGTGCCGCTTCAGCGATTGCGCGCACGGCAACGAGCCCGGCTGCGCCGTGCGCGCCGCGCTGGACAGCGGCGAACTCAGCGCCGCGCGCTGGCACAGCTATCTGAAACTCAGCGCCGAACGCGAGCAGCAGGAAGCCGCGCTGGAAGCGCAGTTGCGCCGCCACGCCAACCCGCGCCCGGCGCGCGTGCTGGGGCGGCGTCAGCGCGAGCCACGCTGATGCGGAACATCTAGCCAAAGCCGCGTCGAGGCGACGCCCAACAACCCAATGCAGCGGACGCTCACCCGCTCCGCGAGGTTGCGCCGCTGATTGCGGGAGTTGGCTGAAGCAAGAGCTTCTTGACGGTGTGACGATCTGTATATACAGTTTGTCATGGAGTTCACTTGGTCAAAGGCCAAACGCGTCGCGAACTTGAAAGCTCACGGGCTCGACTTCGTCGATGCTCCGCTGGTGTTCGATGGCCTCGCGTTCACGTTCGAGGACGATCGGTTCGCGTACGGCGAGCAGCGGTTCGTCACCCTTGGCCTGCTTGCTGGAACTCCGGTGTCCATCGTTCATACGGAGACCGAGCATGAAATCCGCGTTATCTCCTTCCGCAAAGCCACGCAACGTGAAGCCCAAATCTACTTCGACCAAATCCAAGACTGACTGGGCCAAACTCAAGGCCGGCCCTGCCGGTGCAGTCACTCGCGAGCACCCCGAAGCCGACGTCCGGCACATTATCCGCGGCATGGTACGTCGAGGGTTACAGCCACAGCCATCAAAGACCGCCGTGTCGTTGCGCGTCGACGAGGACGTGATTGAGTGGTTCAAGGCACAGGGGCCTGGCTATCAAACGCGTATCAATTCAGTGTTGCGCGCTTTTCGTGATGCTTCGGTCTAACACCGATCAACCGGACGCTCACCGCGCTGCGCGGGGCTCGCGCCGGGTATCTCGAGCGGCTCGCTTGAGTGGTACGACAAATCAGAAGGAGCAGCACATGCTCAGAGGATCATGCGCATGTGGGCGCGTTCGGTACGAGATTCGGGGAAACCTGCTTGGCCCCGTGACGTACTGTCATTGTTGGCGTTGTCGCAAACACTCGGGTTCCAGCTTCGGTACCACCGCAGGCGTGGCTGCGAGCGACTTTGTTGTCGTGGCTGGCGAAGAACTCCTATCCGACTGGGAGTCGAGCCACGGTGTACGTCGCTACTTTGCGAGTTGCTGCGGATCGCCAATCTTCAAACGAGATGAAGCTGATCCAACGTTCCTGGGGTTTCGGCTTGGAACGCTGGACTCGGATCCGCACGTGTCGGTGGAGGTTCATTTCATGGTTGGCTCGAAGGCACCATGGGTCGACATCCGCGATTCGCTCCCGCAGGATGCACAGGGCGTTCCTTTTGGCGAGCGGGACTAACCACCAGTTGCAGCGGAACCGCTCCAGCAGGCTTCGCCCACTTTCGCGAGCGGGTGAACTTGGACGTTGGGTTTACGAAAGGTACCCATGTTGCCTTTCGCCCCGGACATTGACGTGACTCAACCCGACACCGCTAGGCGCTCGCTGGCGTACAGCCAGCGCGCCAGCAGCCAGGCGAGCGGGGCGGCGGCTGGTGCCGATCAGGCACGCGGCCAGCTCGCGGGCGCCGAGGGCTAGGCGGCATGGCGGCGCTCCTGCGCGCGGGATGTGGCGATGGTTTGCATGTTGTGGCCCGCGCTGGTGGATGCATGGGCAAACGCGAATCCGTGACGATACGGCGCGGCTGATCGATGACGGCGGGCTTCAGCGCCCAGCCACGGCGATGGCGCCGGGCTCGATGCCCGACGCGGTCGGCAGCGTGCGCAGATCGCCGTTGCCCGCGTCGTTCAATCCGTAGCCATAGGGGAACAGGGCGTGCGGTCCGTCGAGGCCGGGCTGGTCCACGGCGTTGATCGGCCAGGCCGCCGGCAGCTTGCCGCTGAAGTCGAAAGCGATGCCGCCATCCGGTTTGCGGAACAGCACGTCGGCCACGCCTTCACCCTCGGAACCGGGTAGCCAGGCCACGACGAAGGCGTTCGACGCGTTGATCTCGAGGTTGACCCACAGCGGCCGGCCGGTGAGGAATATCGAGACCACGGGAATGCCCGCCTGCCGCAAGCGCCGCAACAGCTGCAGCGTGGCGCCGTCGCGCGGCTCGAACTCGAGGTTGGGGCGGTCGCCGAGATATTCGGCATAGGGCTTCTCGCCGTAGACCACGATCGCCACATCGGGCTTGCGCGTGTAGTGGCCATCGACGGACAGCTCGGCCGTGCCGCCCGCGGCAGCGACCGCCTGCCGGATGCCCGCCCAGATGCTGGTGGCGCCGGGGAAGTCGGCATTGTTGGTGCCGGTGCCCTGCCAGGTCAGCGTCCAGCCGCCGTTTTGCAGCGGCAGGCTGTCGGCGCCGGGGCCGGCCACCAGCACGCGCTGGCCGGGCTTCAACGGCAGCAGATGGTGCGCGTTCTTCAGCAGCACCAGCGACTCGCGCACCGCCTGTCGGGCCAGTGCGCGGTGCGCGGCCGCGCCGATCAGATCGAACTTGCCGCCCAGCGGCTGTTGCGAGGGCAGCCCTTGCGTAAACAGGCCCATGCGCAGCTTGACGGCGAGGATGCGGGCCACGGCGTGATCGAGGCGCTGCATCGGGATACTGCCTTTTTCGACCTCGCGCAGCGTGTTGGTGTAGAAGGCGCGCCAGTTATTCGGCTCCATCGCCATGTCGATGCCGGCGTCGATGGCTTTCGGGCACGCGGCGCCGACGCAGCCGGGCAGCTGGCGCACCGCGTCCCAGTCGCTGATCAGAAAGCCGCCGAAATCCATGCGGCGCTTCAGCACGTCGGTCAGCAGCGCGCGGTTGGCGCTCATCTTGACGCCGTTCCAGCTCGAGTACGAGACCATGATGGCCTGCACGCCGGCCGCGATGGCGGGCGGATAGCCGGCGTTGGCGACGCGGATCAGATTGCGCTCGGACACCTCGGCGTCACCCTCGTCGATGCCGTCGGTGGTCGAGCCGTCACCCAGGAAATGCTTGGCGGTGGCCGCGACATGCCGGGCATCGAGAAAATCCGGCGTGCCGGGCGTGCCCTGGAAGCCCAGCACCGCCGCGCGCGCCATGCGCGCGACCAGCGCCGGATTCTGCGAGAAGCCCTCGTAGACGCGTCCCCAGCGGTCGTTCTGCGGCACCATCACGCCCGGCGCGAAGGCCCAGTTGAAGCCGACCGTGCGCATTTCCTCGGCGGTCGCCGCCTCGATTTTCTCGACCAGCGCCGGATCGCGCGTGGCGCCCAGCGCGATGTTCTGCGGATACAGCGTGGCGCCGACGATCTTCTGCGCGCCGTGCACGCAGTCGGCGCCGAACAATAGCGGAATGCCGGAGCCCTGCAGCGCCGCCGCCTGGTACCGGTCGGCCAGTCGCAGCCATTGCTGCGCGGTGGCGATGGGGTTCTTGTCCGGCCCGGAGTCGGCGCCGGTGAGGATGGAGCCGAGGTGATACTTCGCGACCTGCTCCGGCGTGGCGTAGTCGATGTCGGCCTGGATGATCTGGCCAACCTTCTCGGGCACCGTCATGCGGGCGATGATGGCCGCGATGCGCTGCTGCAGGCGCGGACTCTCCGGCAGCGGCCACTGCACCCGCGGCCACAGCGCAGGGTGCACGGTGGTGGAGAGCGCGCCCGTGGCGGACCACGCCGGCGCACTCGCGGCGCAGGCCAGTGCGAGCAGCGCCGCGCAGGTCAACATCCGCCGCGTCGGCGCGGGTGCATGGCGTTCATTCAAGGACATGATTTTTCTCCGGTGGGTGTTGTCGGGTTGCCGCTGCGCGAACCGGCGGGTTGCGCCGCTCAGCCGGAACGCGAGGAATCGCCGGGCGGCGCCGTGGACCCGCGCGTGCACAGCTCGTAAGGAAGGACGACCATCCGGCCGCTGCCGGGCTTTTCGATGGCCTCGATCAGTTGTTGCGCGGCGATCTGGCCCATCAGGCGGCAGGGCTGCCGCACTGTCGTCAGCGGCGGCCAGACTTGCCGCGAGATGGGCATGTCGTCGAAACCGCATACCGACAGCCGCCCGGGAACCTCGATTCCCGACTGCGCCGCCGCCCACAGCACGCCGGCCGCCATGTCGTCGTTGGCCGCGAAAATCGCGGTGGGCGCACGCGGCCACGTGATGATCGCCGCGTCGTCGGTGATCGGCGGCGGCGTCAGCAGGCCGTCGAGCCGGTGATGCGACACCGGCTCGATGATCTCGCGCAGGTATCCGGATGCATCCGCGCGCAGCGGATGCACGATGGCGCCGTAGCGCCGCGCCTGGCAGGCATCGAGAACGCCGGCCTGCACTTCCATGACATAGCCCGGAGACAGGTTGTCGTACAGCAGGCCGATCTGGAACGAACGGTTGGCGGCCAGACTGCGCGCCGATGGATGCGGCACGTAGCGCAGCGATTTCACCGTCGCCCAGACCTTTTCGCGGACTTCGGTGCGCACGCTGCGCTCATTGTTGATCACGCGCGAGGCCGTCTTCGGCGAGACGCCCGCGGCGCGCGCGACGTCTTCCAGGCGCGGCGCCTTGGACGGCAGCCGCTGCTGCAGCTCGGCACTGGCTTCCTGGCTTTCCGTGGACATCGTGCTCAAAGGCGGGAGGTGTCGCTTTCGACCGTGGCCGAGCTGCCGGGCGCTGCGGACAGCGTGTCGATCAGCGGGCAGCGCATCAGTCCGCGGCTGCGCTGGCACTGCGCCAGTAACTGCGCCAGCACGCGCTCGATGCGGCGCAGTTGCGCCAGGCGTGCGCGCACGTCCTCCAGCTTGTGCGCCGCCAGCGCGGATGCCTCGGCGCAATGACGCCCATCGTCCAGCGTCAGCAGCTCGGCCACTTCCTCGAGGGTGAAGCCCAGCGTCTGGCACTGACGAATGAATTGCAGACGGCGCAGCGCGGCCTCGTCGTAGCATCGCGCGCCACCCAGCGGACGCACGGGCTGGTCCAGCAGGCCGCGACGCTGGTAGTAGCGCACGGTTTCCACATTGACGCCGGCTGCCTGCGCCAGTACGCCGATGGTCATGGGCATCGTCATGGACATGGGCTTGACTCCGTACCGCGGTACGGTCGGAAGCTTAGCCGCAGGGCCGATCCGAAGCGAGGTGACTCATGGTTGCGGAATCGCACGACAATGATGCTTCGGCTGGGCGCGTGGGCGCGCTTGCCGTGGGTGGTCTTGCCGCCCTGCTGGCCTCCACTTGCTGTCTAGGCCCGCTGCTGCTGGTCAGCCTGGGCGTCAGCGGTGCCTGGATCGGCAACTTGACCGTGCTGGAGCCCTACCGGCCGTGGTTCATCGGTGCAGCGCTGCTGGCGCTGGCGTTCGCCTGGCGGCGCATCTTCCGGCGCCCGCAGGCCTGCGCGCCGGGCGAGGTCTGCGCATTGCCGCGGGTGCGCAGCGCCTACAAGCTGATTTTCTGGGTGGTGGTCGTGCTGGTGCTGGTCGCCCTGCTGTTTCCCTATGTTTTGCCCCTGTTTTACTGAGTCGGAGTGAGTCCATGAACAAGATCATCGTTGCCGTCCTGCTGAGCCTGAGCGCGCCTGCGTTTGCCGCTACCCAGCGCGTCACCCTGTCCGTTCCCGGCATGACCTGCGGCGCCTGCCCGATCACGGTGCGCACCGCGCTCAAGCACGTGCCCGGTGTCGAGCATGTCGCGATTACCGAGGCCAAGAAGGAGATGGTCGTCACCTTTGACAACGCCAAGACCAATCCGCAGGTTTTGATGCACGCCACGCATGATGCCGGCTATGCCTCGCACGTGGTCAAGCGCGGAGCCTGAGGTGGAGGATATCGAACTGGCCATCGGCGGCATGACCTGCAATGCCTGCGCCGCCCACGTGCGCAAGGCGCTGGAGGCGGTGCCCGGTGTGCAGTCGGCGCAGGTCTCCTATGCGCAGGGCATGGCCGAGGTGCGAGCCGACGCCGGCGTGGCGTTCGCGGTGATGGCGGCGGCCGTGGCCGAGGCCGGCTACTCGGCCAGGCTGGCCACGCCGGTGTCCACGCCCGGTAGCAGCCAGACCACGGTCGCGCGTGGCGCGGGCCCGCGTATCGCCGTCATCGGCAGCGGCGGCGCGGCGATGGCCGCGGCGATCAAGGCCGCGGGCGTGGGCGCGCAGGTCACGCTGATCGAGCGCGGCACCATCGGCGGCACCTGCGTGAACGTCGGCTGCGTGCCGTCGAAGATCATGATCCGCGCCGCGCACGTCGCGCAGATGCGCCGACAAAGCCCGTTCGACGCTGGCATCTCAGCCGCTGCGCCGGTGATTCGGCGCGACAGGTTGCTGGCGCAGCAGCAGGGGCGAGTTGATGAGTTGCGCCACGTCAAGTACGAAAACATTCTGGAGGGGCAACCCAACATCACCAGCGTGCGCGGCAGCGCGCGTTTCACCGATGCCCATACGCTGGCCGTGACACTGCAAGATGGCACGGTACAGGCCGTGGGCTTCGACCAGTGCCTGATCGCCACCGGCGCCCATCCCGCGATTCCGCCCATCGAGGGACTGAAGGACACGCCGTACTGGACCTCCACTGAAGCGCTGGCGAGCGACGCCATTCCCCTTCGCCTGGCGGTGATCGGTTCGTCGGTCGTGGCGGTGGAACTGGCGCAGGCCTTCGCCCGTCTTGGCAGCCAAGTGACGATCCTGGCGCGCAGCACGCTGTTGTTCCGCGAAGATCCGGCCATCGGCATCGCCCTCAGCGCCGCGTTCGCGGACGAGGGCATCACCGTGCTGGCCTACACCCAGGCGAGCAAGATCAGCCATGCCGACGGCGTGTTCACCCTGCGCACCGGTCAAGGTGTCATCCAGGCCGAGCGCCTGCTGGTGGCCACCGGACGCGCGCCCAACACCCGCGATCTGAACCTGCAGGTCACCGGCGTGAAGACGGATGCGCGCGGTGCCATCGTGGTCGACGACCATTTGCGCACCGACGTTCCGCACATTTACGCCGCCGGCGACTGCACCGACCAGCCGCAGTTCGTTTACGTTGCCGCCGCCGGCGGCACGCGCGCCGCGATCAACATGCTCGGTGGCGACGCCGCGCTGGACCTCTCGGCCATGCCCGCCGTGGTGTTCACCGAGCCGCAGGTGGCCACGGTGGGCCTGAGCGAGGCCGAGGCGCACCTGCGCAACATCGAGACCGACAGCCGCACCCTCTCGCTGGATAATGTGCCGCGTGCGCTGGCCAACTTCGACACGCGCGGCTTCATCAAGCTGGTCGCAGAAGTCGGCTCCAATCGGCTGATCGGCGTGCAGGCGCTGGCGGCCGAAGCCGGCGAGCTGATCCAGGCCGCGGCCTTGGCCATCCGCAACCGCATGACGGTGCAGGAGCTGGCCGACCAGCTCTTCCCCTATCTCACGATGGTCGAAGGGCTCAAACTCGCCGCGCAGACCTTCACCAAGGACGTCTCACAACTGTCCTGCTGCGCGGGATGAGTTGGCGGTGCGACGCTCAGGCCGATACCGCCAGGCGCTCGCTGGCGTACAGCCAGCGCGCCAGCAGCCAGGCGAGCAGGGCGGCGAGGCTGGTGCCGATCAGGCACGCGGCCAGCTCGCGGGCGCCGAGGGCTTCGCCGCGCACCAGGTCCATGATGCCGAGCTGCTGGCCGAGCAGCGGCACGGCGTACATCCACAACTGCGCGCGCAGTGGCACCACCGCCAGCAGCAGTGACGGGATCACCGGCAGCAGCATGAGGATCGACAGATACGTCTGCGCCTCGCGGTAGCTTTTGGCGAATGCCGCCACCAGCGTCTGCAACGCGCCCAGCAGTACCGTCAGCGGCAGCATCAGCAGCAGCACGAAGGCGGCGAAGCGCGGGCCGAGGTCGAGCACCACGTCGAGTTTTTCCACCGGCAGGAAACGCCCGACCACGGCGAAGGCGATGATGCTCAGCGTCAGGCTGATCAGCGCGAAGCTGACGGTGGCGGCGAGCTTGCCGCTGAGGATGGTGCCGCGGCTGACCGGGTTGACCAGCAGCGGCTCCAGCGACTGCCGCTCGCGCTCGCCAGCGGTGGTGTCGATGGCCAGATACATGCCGCCGAGAAATACGGTGAGCACGAAGAAATACGGCAGGATGGAAAACATCAGCGCGCTGCGCGACTGTGGCGTGGCCAGGTCGCGGTCCTCGGCCACCACCGGGCGCAGCAGCAGCGGCGACACGCCGCGCACCAGCAGGCGCTGCGCGGCGGTGAGCCCGGCGTAGCCCTGCAGCATTTTCTTCAGCCGCGTCACCGGGGTGCGGCTGTCCTGGCGCGCCGAGTCGTAGTACAGCTCGACGCCAGCGGGCTGACCGGCGCGCCACGCCTTGTCGTAGTCGCGCGGGATCACCAGCACCACCTTGGCCTGGTGCGCGCGGATCGCGGCGGCGGCGTTGTTCGGCGCGGGTTTGAGCACCATGCCCTGCGCTTCCAGCGCGTGGATGAGATTGGGTGCGTAGGCGGCGCCGATCACCGGCACCGGCAGCGGTTTTTCGGCATCGGCCAACTGCTGCTGCAGGGTGAAGCTGAAAATCAGCCCGAACAGGATCGGCCCCAGCAGCGGCCCGGTGATCAGCGCGTTGAGCACGGTGCGCTTGTCGCGCAGGTTCTCGCGCACTTCCTTGAGGTACACCGTCCACGCGGCGCGCAGGCAGCGCGCGAAGTTCGGGCGCAGGCTCATGCCGCGAGGCCCTCGCCGCTGCCGATCAGGCTGACGAAGGCATCCTCGAGCGTGTCGGCGCCGGTGCGCGCGCGAAGCTCATCGGCGCTGCCCTCGGCGATCACGCGCCCGCGCGCGATCACGATGATGCGGTCACACAAGGCCGCGATCTCCTGCATGATGTGGCTGGAAAACAACACGCAGCGACCCTCGCCGCGCAGCCGGCGCAGGAACTCGCGCAGCGCGCGCGTGGCCATCACGTCGAGGCCGTTGCCGGGTTCGTCCAGGATCAGATTGTGCGGCTCATGCACCAGCGCGCGCGCCAGCGCCACCTTGACGCGCTGGCCTTGCGAGAAACCCTCGCTGCGGCGCTCGGCGATGTCCTGCATCTCCAGCAGCGCGATCATCGCGTCCACGCGCGTGCGCAACGCCGCGCCAGAAAGGCCGTGCAGGCGCGCGAAGTAGCTGATGTTCTCGCGCGCGCTCAGGCGCTTGTACACACCGCGCGCGTCCGGCAGCACGCCGAGGTGCTGGCGCGCGGCCAGCGCATCGTGTATCGCGTCGATGCCATCGACGCGGATGCTGCCGCTGTCCGGACGCATCAGCGTGTACAGCATGCGCAGTGTGGTGGTCTTGCCGGCGCCGTTGGGGCCGAGCAGACCGGTGATCTCGCCGTCGCGCGCCATGAAACTGACGCCGTCCACCGCCTGCACCTTGCCGAACGCCTTGCGCAAGTCCTGCACCTCGATCATGGCGCGGCTCCGTTGTAGTCGAGGAAGGGCGCGGTGGGCTTGAGTTGCGCCAGGCAGCTCGCATCGAGTTTTCGCGGCTCGGGCTTCTCGATGAAACGCTTGACCAGACGCGGCATGCAGCCGGCGCCGATCACGTTGTGGCCCTGACCGGCCGCGATCAGCATGCGCGCATCGCCGAGGCCCTTGAGCACTTCCGTGCCGTAGCGCGGCGGCGTGACCGGATCGAACTGGCCTTCGAGGATCAGCGTCGGGATGGCGCTTATGAGTGGTGTGTGGAAATCGGCGGGCACCGCGCCGTGCGGCCAGATCGTGCACTGCGCCTTGAGTTGGCGGATGTAGGCATCGCCCAGCAGGGTGGCCGCCTCGGCCGGCGTGGCGTGCAACCATGGCACATCCTCGCTGCACACCACCGACAACTGCATGCCGTCGTTGAGGCTGTGCTGCAGGCTGCTGCTGATGAAACGACTCTGCGCCAGCAGTGGCCCATAGTGGCCTTCGCTGGCGGCGTGCAGGGTCAGCGGCAGCAGCGCCGCGGTTAGCGGCGAATACGCGTACAGGCGCACCAAGCCAACCAGTGCATCGGCGGTCATGGCTTCCTGTTTGGGTTTGAAATCGCCGGGCGCGCGGAAATTCACCTCGGGCGTGTTCCTGGCAAGGTTTTTCTTCAACGTCAGCAGCGTGGTCCACGGATCGCCGAAGGCTTTGCGGCACGCGGGCTCATTCGTGCACAGCGCGAAATCATCGCGCAGCGCGTCATCCAGATTGCGCCCGAAGTCCTGACCCAGAATCAGTTGATTGGGCACCACGCTATCCAGCACCACGCTGCGCACGGCATCCGGATGGCGCATGACGAACTGCTGCGCCACGCGCGTGCCGTAGGACACGCCGACCAGATCGAATTCGGGATCACCCAGCGCATGACGCAGCGCATCCAGATCCTGCACCGCCGCCGTGGTGGTGAAATCGGCCGGATTCAGCCCGCGCTTGCGCAGCGCCGCCAGACAAGCGCGGGTTTGCGTTTCCACCTCGGCCATGCGCGCGGCGCTGCTGGCCGCGGCCGGCTGCGCGTGGCGGGTTTTCGCGGCGTGCAGCGCGGCAGCCTTGGCCTCGGGTTTGGGCGCGGCATGCGGGCAGGTCAGCGGCGCCGAGCCGCCGGTGCCGCGCTGATCCAGCAGGATCACGTTGCGATGCGCGAGCACGTCGTCCAGCGCCGGCGCGATTTCGGGCCAGGTGTCGATGGCCGATTGCCCCGGGCCGCCGGCGATATACAGCACCGGATCGGGTGCCGGCTGCGCCGCGCGCGAACGGATAAGCGCCAGGCGCAGCACCAGTTTGCGGCCGCCCGGCCTGGCCCAGTTCTCGGGCACGTTGAACGGCGCGCACCACGCCGCGGTCGCCAAGCCACTCTGCGGCTGGCGCAGCGTGCAGGGTTTGAACTCGAGTTGCCCGAGGCGGTATTGCATCGGCACCGCGGCGGCCACGGTCGGCGTGCGCGCGTGCCGCCACAGCCATTGGCCGCCGAAAAAAACGATCAGAACCAGTGCCAGCAGAACCAGACGTGTGCTGCGCTTCATGCTGCGACGGATCCATGGCTGCGGCGAGGATGCGCGAGCCTAGCCGCATGCCGCCCACACTGACAACCGCGCGTGCGCATCCGTGATTCGCCGTTTGGCAAGGTTGCCTTGTCCCGCGTGATCGCTGCCGCGCGTTATGGGTGAACGCCCGCTCCCAGCTTCGCGCTCTGGTCTGGGTGGTGGAACAGCAGCACCGCCAGCACCGAGGACAGGGCCAGCAGCGCCAGCAGCGCGAACGCCGCCTGATAGTGTCCGCTCAGGCCGACCAGCCAGCCGGTGAGCACCGGCGCGATGAAACCGGCCAGCGCGAAGAAGGTGTCCATCACGCCCAGCGCGGTGCCCGAGCGCGCGCGCGCCACGTCCACGTTGACCGCGTAAAAACAGGCGTTGCTGCTCATGCCGAGGCCGACCGCGAGGGTGATGAACACCAGCGCCACGCCCAGATCGTGCACGAAGATCACCGGCAGGATGCACAGCCCGGCCAGCAGTTGCGTCACCCAGATCACATGCGAGCGCGCCACGCGCAGGCTGCCGGTGCGGCGCAGCAGCCAGTCCGACAGATAGCCCGTGCCCCACAGCATCAGCGCCGCGGTCAACCACGGCAGTACCGAGAACCAGCCCACCGCGCCCAGCTTCAGCGCGTAAGTCTGCTGCAGGTAACTGGGCAGCCAGGTCATGAAGAAAAACAGGAAATAGCCGAACACGAAAAACGCCCAGTCGTTGGCCAGCAGCGTCGGATTGCGCAGCAGGAACTTCCACAACCCGCGCGTCTTGCGCCGCGCCGCATGGCGCGCGTCGGCGGCGTGATCCGGCTCGGGCGCGACGCCGTCGCGGATATGCGCCAGCTCGGCGGCATTCACATGCGTGCTGTGCTCGGGGAAATCGCGGAACAGCCACCACCACAGTGGCAGCCACAGCAGGCTGAGCAGCATCAGCACGATGAACATGCCGCGCCACGACAGGTGCAGGATCAGTTGCGTGACGATCGGCGCGCCGATGGCCAGCGCCAGCGGCACCGCCACCAGCGCGTTGCCCAGCGCGATCGCGCGTTCGCGGCTGGACAGCCAGTCGGCCACGGCGCGGTTCATCGCTGGAAAGTTGGGGCCTTCGGCCACGCCCAGCAGCACGCGCGCCACCACCAGCATGGCGAAGCCCACGGCGAAGCCGGTCATGCCGATCGCCAGCGACCACAGCAGCGCCGCCCAGAACAGCGTCACGCGCGCGCCGTGGCGGTCGGCGAGAATGCCGCCGAGAAACGTGGTGAACATGTAGCCCAGGCTGAACGCGGCGAGGATGAAACCGTTGAGCAGGGCGGTGTCGTGCGCGCCGAAATGCAGATCGCGCGCGATAGCGCCGATGGCATAGGCAATCGCCGAGCGATCGATGTAGTTGATCGCGGTGATGAAGAAAATCAGCGCCACCACCAGCCAGCGGAACCGCGTCGCGCGCATGTCGAATGCTCCGGATGTTGCGATTTAAGACTTTGCGGATCGGCGCAAGTTCGCGCAAAGCTGGCGATCAGTCGGCGCCGGCCTTACCAATCGGTAATTGGCCGCAAAGCTTGCGGCGTGGTGCGTGCTCGCATGATCGGGTCTCGCCAATACATGCGGAGAACGAACATGCAGGTCACCCAGGAGCGCAACACTCTCGCGCCGCGATCGTTGTGGCTGGCGGTCGCGCTGGCGCTGGCACTCGGGCTGGTGGGATTCGTCCCGGCCGCGCATGCGGATGCCAGCGAAGCGGCCGAAATCTCGGCTGTGGCCAAGGCGCGCATCACGCCGATCGAGGCAGTGAGACTGGCCGAAAAACACGGTGGCGGCCGCGCCTACGGCATGGGTCTGGAAGTGACCGGACTCGGCACTTGGTACGAGGTGCAGATGAACGTGAAGGGGCGGCCCATGGTCGCGCGCATCGATCCACACTCGGGCGCCTTGCTCGGTATCGAGCCCGCCAAGGGCGACGACAAGAACGGTGCGCGCACGCTGGACGGGCGCAAGATCGATCTGACGCAAGCGATTCGCGCCGCCGAGGCGCATGCGCACGGCCGCGCGCTGGAAGCCGGCCCTGAAGGCACCGGCGCCACCGCGCATTACGATGTCGATGTGGTCGGCGCCGGCGGCAAGGTGCGGCATCTCAGCGTCAATGCCGATAGTGGCGCGGTGGGCGTCGCGCCCAGGAGCGAATGGGACTGAGCGTGTCATGCCGCGGTGGTGGTTCGCTGCCGCGCACGCCGACGTGGCATTCGCGGCGCGTAGCGGCGATGCTATGACCCTGCGGTGGCCAACTGTGTGTCACCGCGGCCGCGCCGAGATGCGGCTACGCGCGTCCACCGCGCACTATCAGGGTGTTGAAAAACGCCCTGATGGTGCGAGACACGGAGGTCTCGCTCGGGGATCGAACACGCAATTGTTTGATCCGCGTGGAACGAGTCCGGACATGCGCCGGACTCGTGACGACGAGGAAGTGCAGGAAAGCACTTCCTCGACAAACTGCTACTCCGGCCGCCACGGCCACTCACCGCGAGGGCAAGCGCCATGCGCATTCTGGTGATCGAAGACGACAACGAGACCGCGGCCTACATCCTGCGCGGGCTCAGCGAGCACGGCCACGCCGTCGAGCGCGCGCCGACCGGGCGCGACGGCCTGTTTCTGGCCACCGACGGCAGTTACGACCTGATCGTGCTGGACCGCATGCTGCCCGGCATGGACGGCATGACCCTGCTCAAGACCCTGCGCGCCGCCGATGTGCGCACGCCGGTGCTGATGCTCACCGCGCTGGGCGAGGTCGATCAGCGCGTCGAGGGGCTGGAGGCCGGCGCCGACGATTATCTGGGCAAGCCGTTCGTGTTCACCGAGTTGCTGGCGCGCGTGCAGGCGCTGGGCCGGCGCCCGCCGCTGCAGGAGCAGGTGGCCTTGCTGCAAGTGGCCGATCTGGAAATGGACTTGCTCAAGCGTGAAGTACGCCGCGCCGGCAAGCTCATCGAGCTGCAGCCGCGCGAGTTCCGCCTGCTCGAATACCTGCTGCGCCATGCCGGCGAGGTGGTCACGCGCACCATGCTGCTAGAGCAGGTCTGGGACTTCCATTTCGATCCGCAAACCAGCGTGGTCGAGACCCATATCAGCCGCTTGCGCGCCAAGATCGATCGCGCGCACGGGCAGGGGCGCGAGCTGCTGTACACCGTGCGCGGCGCCGGATACTGCCTGCGTGCGCCTGCCTGAGCTGCTGCGCACCGCGGCGTTTCGCCTGGCGCTGTGGCAAGGCCTGCTGTTCCTGCTGGTGGCGGCGGTGCTGGCCGGCATCGTCGGCTGGCAGGTGCATATGTTTGGACGCGATCAACTGCGCGCCGCGATCCGCGCCGACACGCAGCGCCTGCTCGAAGAACGCGACGAACCCGACCGCGGCGGTCTGCGCGATGAGATCGCCGAGCGCCTGCGCGCCGGCGGCACCGAGCACACGCTGATCGCGCTGCTGGATGCGCACGGCAAGCGACTTACCGGCAACCTGCCCGCGTCGATCGACTTGTTCGGGCTTGCACCCGGCTGGCACACGGTCGACATGCCGCGCGGCTACTACGCAGACGACGGCGATGACGCCAGTGCCGCGCTGTGGCTGCAACGCCTGCCCGATGGCAGCATGCTGGTGGTCGGGCGCGATCGCACCGGCCTGAACCAGCTCGACGAAACCCTGGCGGGTGCCTTCGCGATCGCCAGTGGCGCGGCGTTGCTGCTGGCGCTGATCGGAGGGCTGTTGCTCGGGCGCAGTTATCTGCGGCGCGTGCGTGTGGTCGGCGCCAGCGCGCAGCGCATCATGGATGGCGATCTGGCCGCGCGCATTCCCGCGCGCGCGCAGGGTGGCGACGAGTTCGATCTGCTGGCGCGCCAGCTCAACGCCATGCTGGCGCGCATCCAGAGCCTGATGGAAAGCATGCGCCAGGTATCCAATGACATCGCGCACGATTTGCGCACGCCGCTGACGCATTTGCGCCAGCGCATGGAAACCGCGGCGCGCGCCACCGATGCACAGGCGCTGCGCGCGGCGCTGGCGCAGGGGCAGCACGACATCGACCAGGTACTGTCGACATTTTCCGCGATGCTGTCGATCGCGCGCATCGAGGCGCGCGAGCGCCGCGCCGGATTTGGCGTGGTCGATCTGAGTGTGTTGCTGAGCGATCTGGCCGCCGACTACGCGCCGGTGGCCGAGGAACGCGGCCAGCGTCTGGCCACGCGCATCGCCGCGGGCATCGCAGTACTGGGCGATCGCCGTCTGCTGCAGCAATTGTTCGCCAATCTGATCGAGAACGCGATGACGCACAGTCCCGCGCACACCGAAATCGTGCTGAACCTGACCTCCGGTGGCGAGCGTGATTTTCTCGCCGTGGTGGCCGATCGCGGCCCCGGCATTCCGGCGGCCGAGCGCACGGCGGTATTCAAGCGCTTTTATCGCCTCGATCGCTCGCGCGCCACGCCCGGCAGCGGCCTCGGCCTGGCGCTGGTGCAGGCCATCGCCGAGCTGCACGGTTTCTGCTGCGCCATCGAGGACAACGCGCCCGGCGCGCGCGTGCTGGTGCGCGGCGCGCGCCCCGCGAAACAGCACGCGACGGAAACGCCATGATCGACGCGCTCGCGCACTTCGTGCTGGCGCACGCGCATTGGGCGCCGCTGCTGCTGGCGCTGGTGGCCTTCGCGGAAGCGCTGGTGCTGATCGGCACCTTCGTGCCCGGTTCGGCCACGCTGGTGGCGGTGGGCGCGGCGGCCGGCGCCCTGCACCTGCCGCTGTTGCCGCTGCTGCTGGGGGCGGTGGTCGGCGCGGTCGCCGGCGACACGCTCTCGTTCTTCCTCGGTCGCCGTTACGGGCCGCGCCTGTTGTCCTCGCCGCGGCTGGACAAGCGTCGTATCTGGATCGCGCGCGGCGAGAAAGCGCTGTCGCGCTGGGGCGATCTGGCGGTGTTCGCCGGGCGCCTGCTGCCGCCGACGCGCGCGCTGATGCCAGCGCTGGCCGGCAGCTCGATGCTGCCGTGGTGGCGGTTTCTCATCGCCGACGTGCTGGCGGCGCTGGCGTGGGCGGCGTTGCATCTGGGCGCGGCGGCTTTCATCACGCACGCGCTGGTGCATGGTGGCTGGTTCAACCACTGGTGGCACGCGCATGGCTTGTGAGCGCGCACGCCACGTCGGCGCGCTGATACTGACGTTGCTGCTGGGTGGCTGCGTCAGCTACCAGCCGCGGCCGCTGGCGCAGGCACCGCACTGGGCGCCGACACCGGCGGCCATGCCTGGTCAGGCGCTGCCACAGCTCGATCTGGCGCAAGCCGCGACGCTGGCGTTGCGCGCCAATCCCGGTTATCGCGCGGCGCTGATCGATGCGCGCATCAGCACGCTGCAATTGCGCGCCGCCGGGCTGCTGCCCGATCCGCAATTCAGCGCCAGCGTCGATCATCCCGCCACGCCGGGCTACAGCCGCGCCTGGGGGCTGGGCTTGAGCGAGGACGTGGCATGGCTGCTGACGCGCGGCGCCACGCTGGATGCCGCGCGCGCGCGCCGCGTCGCCACCGATTTGAACCTGGCGTGGCAGGGTTGGACGCTGGCGCAGGGCACGGCCGCGGACTTCGTCGATGTGTGGAGCGCGCAACAGCGCTGCGCCTTGTTGCGGCGACAGGTGCGCACGGCGCGCACGCGCGAGGCCGCGTTCGCGCGCGCTCTCAAGCGCCGCGACGTGACCCTGGAAAGCGCCGCCGCCAGCCTGATCACGCTGTCCACCGCCGAATCGCAACTGGCCTCGGCCGAGCAGACGCGGGCCGCGGCGCAGGCGCGTCTGCATGCCGATTTGAATCTGGCTCCGACGGCGCGCTACGCATTGCTGGCGCCCACGCCGCCGCCGCTGCCGGATATGCGTCAGCTCGATGCCGCGCTGGCGGCGCTGCCGCGCACGCGTCCCGATCTACTGGCACTGGCCGCCGCCGCGCAGGCGCGCGATGCCGAGTTCCGCGCCGCGGTGCTGGCGCAGTTTCCAGCGCTCAGCGTGGGCATCACCCGCGCCTCCGACACCAGCCGCGTGCACAGCAGCGGTTTCGGCGTCAGCCTCAGTTTGCCGATCTTCGGCGGCGCGCAGGCGCGCGCACGCATCGCCGAGGCCACGCGCGATCGCGCGGCGGTCGAATATCAGGCGCGGCTGGATGCCGCTGACCGCGGCGCGCGCGCGCTCGATGCGCAGTTGCGCCTGGTCGCCGCGCAGCGCGCGCAGTTGCTGACGCGTCTGCCGCCGCTGCGCGCGCTGGCGGCGCACGCCGATCGCGCGTTCGCCGCCGGCAACCTCAGCGGCACGGCCTGGGCCAGCGTGCAGCAAAGCCTGACCGCGCGCGAGCTGGAATTGCTCGATCTCGAAGCCACCCTGGCCAAGGGTCAGGTGGCGCTGGCCGCGCTGCTCGGCCACGTGCCACCCGGTGCAGCCGCCTTGTCCACGACCGCCGCGGCATCCTCGCCATGAAATACGTGTCTGCCGGCCTTGTTCTGTTCGCCTTGCTGTGGCCGTGCGCGCACGCGGCGCCAGTACCCCCCAGCGTACGGGTGCAAACCGCGTTGGCCACGCCGCGCAGCCTCGACGCACAGCTCACCGTGTACGGCAAGGTCGAGCCCGATCCCGAGCGCCTGCGCGCGCTGACCACGCTGAGCAGCGGCGAGGTGCGCAAGCTGTACGTGGGTCTGGGCCAGCGCGTGGCGGCGGGACAGCCGCTGCTGGAGCTGGCCACGGCCCCGCAGACGCGCATGGCATGGACGCAGGCGCAGGGCAGGGTGGACAGCGCGCGCATTCAATTGCAGCAGACGCAGGATTTGTTCAAGGAGCAACTGGCCACGCGCGCCGACCTGGCCAACGCGCATCAGGCCGTGAGCAATGCCGAGGCCGAGTTGGCCGCGCTGCGCGCGCAGAGTGCGCAGCACGTCACGCAGGTGCTGCGCGCGGCCGAGGCGGCCGTGGTCACGCGGCTTGATGTCGCGCCCGGCACGTTGGTGCAGCCTGGCCAGCCGCTGCTGATGCTGGGCGCCCTGGGTCACGTGTGGGTGCGTTTGGGCATCGAACCCGAGGACGTCGCGCGCATTGCCCCCGGCATGCCGGTCACACTGACGCCGGTGTTCGGCGGCGCGCCGCTGGCCGCGCGCATCGCGCAGGTGCATGCGGTGATCAACCCGGCCACGCATCTGGTCGATGCCGTGGTGCGCCTGACCGGGGACCAGGCTGCCGCGCAGATTCCCGGCAGTTGGATGCGCGGTGCGATCAGCCTGCGCGCGACGCGCGTTCTGGCGGTGCCGCGCAGCGCCGTGCTCAGCGACGCGCAGGGCAGCTACGTGTTCGTGATCGAGCGCGGGCACGCGCGGCGCGTGGCAGTGCATGCCGGACTGGAGCAAGGCGGCTGGATCGCGGTGTGGGGCGCGCTCAAACCCGGTGCGCGCGTGGTCACGGCGGGCAATTACGAACTCGTCGACGGCATGGCGGTACGCGCGGCACCCGGGGTCGCGCCATGAATGGCGGCCTGGCGGCGTGGCTGCAGCGCCACCGGCGCTCGATCCTGTTCCTGATGGGTGTGCTTGCGGCTGGCGGGCTGATCGCGGCGCTGAACATGCCGGTGTCGCTGTTTCCGGCGATCCAGTTTCCGCGTGTGCGCGTCAGCATCGACGCTGGCGATCGTCCGGCCAGCCAAATGGCGATCGAGGTCACGCGCCCGGTCGAGCAGGCGCTGCGTGGCGTGCCCGACGTGCAAGCCATCGCGTCCACCTCCAGCCGCGGCAGCACCGACATCGACCTGCGTTTTGCATGGGGCACCGACATCATGCGTTCGGCGCTGCAGGTCGAGGCCGCGCTCAATCAGGTGCTGCCGCAACTGCCCGCGGGCACGCGCTTCAACGTGCGCCCGATGGACCCGACCAAGTTTCCGGTGGTGGCCTACAGCCTCACCTCGTCCACGGCGACGCCGGTGCAGTTGCGTGCCATCGCCGAGTATCAACTGCTGCCGCTGATCTCCAGCATCCAGGGCGTGCGCGCGGTGCAGGTGCAGGGCGGCGCGCAGCCCGAATATCGCGTCAGCGTGGACCCGGCCAGGCTGGCCGCGCTGGGGCTGAGCTTGCAGGATGTCGAGAACGCGCTGTCGGCCGCCAACGTGGTGCAGGCGGTGGGCCGGCTGCAGCGCGAGGATCGCCTGTACCTGCTGCTGTCGGACACGCGCTTCAGCGGGCTCGATGCCATTCGCCACACCGTGCTGCGCACCGGCAGCGATGGCGTGGTGGAACTCGACGACGTGGCCACGGTGAGCGCCGCCACGGCGCCGCGCTGGCAGACCGAAACCGCCGATGGCAAGCCCGCGGTGCTGGTCAACGTGTACCAGCAACTCGGCGGCAACACCGTGGCCATCAGCCGCGACATCGCAAGCGCGCTGGCCAAGTTCCGCGACAAGCTGCCGGCCGATGTGCGCATCCACCAGTGGTACGACCAGAGTGGGCTGATCACCGCCTCGGCCGGCTCGGTGCGCGACGCGATCACCCTCGGCGTGCTGTTCGCCACTGCGGTGCTGTTCGTGTTTCTGCGCAACTGGAAACTCACCCTGATCGCCGCGCTGGTGGTGCCCGCGGTGCTGGCCGCCACCAGTCTGCTGCTGTACGCGCTGGGCATGAGCTTCAACATCATGACCCTGGGCGGCATGGCCGCGGCGGTGGGCCTGATCATCGACGACGTGATCGTGATGTTGGAGCACCTCGTGCGGCGCAGCGCGCAACGCGGCCACGGCACGCGGACGCTGCTGGCCGCCGCGCGCGAGTTCACCCAGCCGCTGGCGGGATCATCCACGGCGACGGTGATCATCTTCGTGCCGCTAGCGTTTCTCGGCGGCGTCAGCGGCGCCTTTTTCAAGGCGCTGTCGCTGACCATGGGCGCGAGCCTGGTGATCAGTTTTTTCTTCGCCTGGCTGGCGCTGCCGTTGCTGGCCGATCATCTGCTCGGCGCGCGCGATGCCGCGATCGAGCACGGCGGGCGCCTCACCCACGCCGTGCAGGCCGGCTATCGGCGCCTGATGACGCGTCTGCTGGCGCGGCCCGCGCTGCTGCTGATTGGCCTGCTGCCGCTGCTGGCCTTGGGCACATGGGGTTACTTCAAGGTGCCCACCGGCTTCATGCCGCAGATGCAGGAAGGCGGCTTCGTGATCGATTACCGCACGCGGCCGGGCACCTCGCTGAGCGAGAGCGATCGCCTGATCGCGCAGGTCGAGCGGATTCTGGCCACCACGCCCGGCGTCGATACCTGGTCGCGGCGCACTGGCGCGCAGCTCGGCGGCGGCATCACCGAAGCCAATGAGGGCGATTTCTTCGTGCGCCTGAAATCACCCAGCGGTCAGGCCGCGCTGATGCAGCGCATCGTCGCGCGCATCCAGGATCAGGTGCCGGGCTTCGAGATTCTCGACACGCCGCAGCCGATGCAGGATCTGATCGGCGACCTCACCGGTTCGCCGCGCCCGGTGGTGATCCGCCTGTTCGGCGATGACTGGAATCAACTGGTGGCGCTGGCGCCGAAGGTCGCCGACGCCATCGGCAAGGTGCGCGGGCTGGCCGAGGTGCAGAACGGCCTCAACATCGCCGGCGACGCGGTGGAGATCAAGGTCGATCGCATCAAGGCGGCGCTGGAGGGCATCACCCCGGCCGAGGTCACGCGCCAGTTGGATACGTATTTGTCCGGCACGGTCACCACGCGTGTGCTGCAAGGCCAGCAGGTGCTTGGCGTGCGCGTGTGGGTGGCGCCGCGCGATCGCGATTCGCTGCGCCGCATCGAGGCGCTGCGCCTGCGCGCCGCCGATGGCCACCTGCTGCCGCTGTCGCGCATCGCCACGCTCAAGCTGATCAGTGGCCAGCCGCAGATCACGCGCTACGACCTCAAGCCCATGGTCGCGGTATCGGCGCGCATCGAGGGCCGCGGTTTCGGCAACGCGCTGGGCGATGTCAAGCGCGTGCTGGCGCGGCCCGGCCTGCTGCCGCCCGGCGTGTATTACACGCTCGGCGGTTTGTACCAGCAGCAGCAGATCGCGTTCCGCGGTCTGGCCATGGTGTTCGGCGCGGCCACCGCGCTGGTGTTTCTGGCGCTGCTGTTCCTGTACGAACGTTTTCGCGTGGCGCTGGCGATCATGGCCGCGCCGCTGCTGGCCGCCAGCGCGGTGTTCTTCGGCCTGTGGATCACCGGGCAGACGCTCAACATCACTGCGCTGATGGGCCTGACCATGATCCTCGGCATCGTCACCGAGGTCGGCGTGTTTTATTTCTCCGAGCTGCAACTGTTGCGCGGCGCGGGCGTGGTTTTTGGCGAGGCACTGATCCAGGCGGGCGCCAACCGCCTGCGCCCCATCGCCATGACCACGCTGGCCGCCGCGCTGGCGTTGCTGCCGCTGGCGCTGGGCATCGGTCAGGGCTCGGCCATGCAGCAGCCGCTGGCCATCGCCATCATCGCCGGACTCGCCGTGCAAATGCCGCTGGTGCTGGTGCTGGTGCCGGTGCTGTACGCGCTGCTGGCGCGGCGCGGCGCGAACTGAGACGCATGGTGTTGCCGGGTCACGCGCGGGCAGCCCTTGACATGATGTAAGTATCCACTTACAGTAAGCCATGACTTACGCAAACGCACTGCGTTGTCTCGCCGACCCCACCCGCCGCCGCGTGTTCGAGCGCCTGCGCGAGGGTCCGCGCGCGGTGGGCGAACTGGCCGCGGGACTGCCGGTCAGCCGCCCGGCGGTGTCGCAGCACCTGAAGGCACTCAAGGATGCCGGCCTGGTGCTCGACCGCGCCGAAGGCGCGCGCCGCGTGTATTTCATCGATCCCGACGGCCTGGGCGAACTGCGCCGCTGGCTGGACCGGTTCTGGGATCAGGCCCTGGACGCGTTCAAGCACGAGGCCGAAACCCACCCGCCGCGCCGGCGTCCGGCGCACCCTACGCCGCCCAAGAGGGGGAAACCATGAACCGGGAATCCGCGCCATCCGCGTCGGCCGGCCGTGAAGCCGCGCCGCGCAGCATCCGTATCGCGCCGGTGCGCAAATCCATCGTCGTCGAAACCGGCGCCGCGCACGCCTTCACGGTGTTCACCGCCGGCATCGACCGCTGGTGGCCGCATGACAAAGGCATCGGCCCGGGGCCGATCGCGCGCTCGGTGATCGAGCCCTGCGTCGGCGGGCGCTGGTACACCCGCCACGCCGACGGCAGCGAGGTCACCGTGGGTCATGTGCGGGTGTGGGAGCCCGACGCGCGGCTGGTGGTGGGCTGGGAGATCAGCGCGCAATGGAAGCCCGACGCCCGCGTCGAACTGGCCTCGGAGGTGGAGGTGCGCTTCATTGCCGAAGGCCCCGCGCGCACGCGCGTGGAGCTGGAACACCGCGACTTCGAGCGCATGGGCAAGACCGATGGCGAAAGCATGCGTGGCCATGTCGATGGCGGCTGGCCCGGCACGCTCGAGTGTTTCGCGCGCGAGGCGGCGCGCAACGGGAGTGCGCCATGAGCGGGTACACGGTGCATACGATTCCCGTCAGCGCGTTCGGACGCGCGGTGCTGATCGCGCTGGAGGAGAAAGGCGCGCCGTATCGCCTGGTCGCGGTGGCGCCGGGCACGCTGCGCTCGCCGGAGCACACCGCGCGGCATCCGTTCGCGCGGGTGCCGGTGCTGGAGCACGACGGCTTCCGCCTGTACGAGACGCAGGCCATCCTGCGCTACCTCGACCGCGTGCTGCCGGCGCCGCCGCTGACGCCCACCGGCGCGCACGGCGCCGCGCGCATGGACCAGCTGATGGCGATCAACGACTGGTATCTGTTCCAGGGCGTGGCCAACGTGATCGGCTTCCAGCGCGTCGTCGGTCCGCGCCTGCTGGGACTGACGCCGGACGAGACCGCCATCGCCGCGGCCATGCCCAAGGCGCGCACGGTGTTCACCGAGCTGTCCGCGCTGCTGGGCCGGCAGCCGTTCTTCGCCGGCGAGGTGTTCACCCTGGCCGACGTGCTGCTGGCGCCGCAGTTCGATTTCCTCAGCGCCACGCCGGAGTGGGCGGCGCTCACCGCCGACACGCCGCGTTTGTGCGAGTGGCTCGAGCGCGTGCGCGCGCGGCCCAGCCTCGAGGCCACCACCTGGGAGCGCGTGGCGGCGCGCGCCGCCGCAGCCTGAAATCGCAGCGGAGACCGGACATGCCCGACATCCTGCACCGTCTCGAGATCGACACGCCGCGCCAACGCGTGTACGACGCGCTGACCCACGCCGAGGGCATCCGCGGCTGATGGACGCGCGATGCCGAACTGGACGCGCGCGTCGGCGGCATCGGCGAATTCCGCTTCTACCAGCACGAGCGGCTGACCCGCGTGCGCGTCGATGCGTTCGATGCGCCGGCCCGCGTGACCTGGACCGTGCTCGACTCGTTCATGCCGGGCTGGCCGGACACGCGCATCCGGTTCGATCTCGAACCGGCAGGGTCGGGCTGCATACTGGCCTTCGCGCATCGCGGCTTCGCGCACGGGGACGCGCGGTTCGCGCGGATCACCACCGACTGCGCGTACTTCCTGGTCAGCTTGAAGCGTTTCGTGGAATGCGGTCGCGGCGCGCCTGGCCCCGAAGTGGTGGACTTCGCACGCATGCTGGAGCCTTGAGTGCCCGCGGCCATGCGCGATCGCGCAGCTTTCCCGGCCAGCGCGATGCCGGCTGTCGCGAGCAGCAGCCGTCGAGGCGGCCACACGCGCGCTCGCATTGCGGAACCCATCGGCCGATCCGTATGCTGCGCAGGGCCTCTGCCGTGATATTCGAGTCGAACATGCACAATGGCCGGTTCGGACGCGGCTCACCGCGGGTTCGGCGCGTCGTGGCCGGCATCGTCCCTGTGCTGTGCCTGCTGGCGACGGCAGCGGCGTGGGCGCTGCCGTCGCGACGCCTCATGCCCGCGGTGTTTCGCGCCGATCGCGTTTACCTGGAGTGTGCAGCGACGCATGGCGGCACGCTGCGCTTCTACACCGACACTGGCGGGGCCATGGTCATCGCCGCGCCGGCTCTGGCGCGGCTCGGTTTGCAGCCGCGGACCCCCGCCGATCCGACGCTGCGCGCGCAGCTCGGGCGCGGCGCGCGCGTGATCGCCATGCAGTCGCTCGGGCTGGCAGCGCCGATTCCGCTCGCGCATGCGCCGATGGTGGCCGTGCCTGCCATGCGGCAGTTGCCGGGCTGGCCGCCGCAGGGTGACGGCATCCTCGGGCAGGCATGGTTCGCCGGACACGTGTGGACCTGGAACTATCCGGCGAAACGCCTGTGGCTCGATCCGCCGGGCTGGGCGCCGGCAGGCGCGCGCGCGGTGCCACTGGGATTTCCCGTGGACGCGCAGGGCAGGCGACTCGATGATTTTCCGCGCATCGTGGTGCGCATCGACAGAAAGCCGGTGCCGCTGCTGCTGGATACCGGCGCCGAGACCTATCTGACGCGCGCTGCGCTGGCGCAGTTGCGCGATGGTGGCCCCCCTCTGCGCGCCACGAGCATGATCATCGCCAGCCTGTTCGAGCGCTGGCATCGCGAGCACCCCGGCTGGCGGATCATCCGCCAAGCGCAGGCCGGCACGATGGCGGCGATGATCGAAGTGCCGCGTGTGCGGGTCGCCGGTCTCCGCGTCGGCCCGGTGTGGTTCACCGAGCGGCCCGACGCCAATTTCCTGAAAGTCATGTCGAGCATGACCAGCGCACCGGTGTACGGCTCTCTGGGCGGAAATGCCCTGCGCGACCTGCGCATGACCATCGACTATCCGCGCGCGCGGGCGTGGTTCATGCGCGGCCGTTGAAGGTGCAGCCGGATTCAGCAGCCGGGCTGCGGCCCGTCCGCCAGCCGCGCCCAGCGCTCGTGATCGCGCCAGCGGCCGGCGATTTTCAGATAACGCGGCGAAAAACCTTCCAGCGTGAAACCGCAGGCGCGCAGCAGCGCGCGCGAGGCCGCGTTGCCGGGCTGGATATTGGCCTCCAGCCGGTGCAGTTTTAGCGTGCCGAAGGCGTGGCGCACGGCGGCGTGCAGCGCCTCGCGCATCAAGCCCTGGCGTTCGTGTCCGGCGAACACGTAGTAGCTCAGATACGCGCTGGCGAATGCGCCGCGCACGATATTGCTGAGATTGATCACGCCGACCGGCGTGCCGCCCTCACGCAGGCATACCAGATGCGTGCAGTGATCGGGCTGCGCGGCGCGCGCCAGCCAGGCGCGAAACTGCGTCGGCGTCTGCGGTGCGCGCAGCCAGGGATGATGCAAGGCGCGGCTGTCGCGCGCGGCGGCGAGCAAGGCGCGCGCATCACTGGGTTGCAGCGCGCGCAGCACGACGCGCGTGGGCGGCATCGCGCGGCGTGGGCCTTGCACGGGTTTGGACGCAGGCTGCACATGTGCGGCAGCGGGCATCATGGGCACGCACGCGAACACGCGCGCCGGCACCGCGCGCCCGCCCACGATCAGGCGATTGCGCGCCACGCATTCCAGCGTGGCGCCAGCCTTGCGCGCCACCGCCGTGCTGGCGGCGTTGCCTTCCGCCGCCACGATCTCGATGCGCGCCAGTCGCAGCGTGTCGAAACCGAAGGTCAGCAATGCGCGCGCCGCCTGCGTGGCGATGCCTTGCCCCTCGCGCGCGTGCCGCACCCAGTAGCCGAGATTGGCGCTGCGGTGTTGCGCGTCGATGCGATTGAGCCCGGCGCCGCCCAGCAATTCGCGCCCGTCGCTGCTGAAAATGCCGAACTCGTGCGCGCTGCCCGCGCGCCGCTTCGCCGCGCAATCGGCGAACCAGGCCAGCGCCATCTGCGGCGTGTAATCGGCGCGCGGCCACGGCATCCAGCGCCCGACACTGGCCGCCGACTCGCGTACCGCCGCCGCGAAGCGCGTCGCGTCGCCATGGCGCAACGGCCGCAGCAGCAGGGTGGGCGTGGTGATCGCAATCGCGTGGGCGCGCATGGGGCGTTGGGCTTATGGCGAACGAGGCGAGCAAGACTGCGCATCCGTGCTGCCGCGCGCAAGCCTCGCCCCGTGCAGGCGCAGCGGTTGGCGTGTGGTGCGCGCGTCGTGCGGTTGCCAAAATCCGGTGCGCAAGACGAACCCCAATTGCGTAACGCACCGAGCGACGACGGAGCAACGCTGGCGTGGTGCTTGCTCCAGTTGATTAGCGTAACCACATTAATTGCATGCTGACCGAGTTCGACGCCGCGAAACGAGCCAAGACCCTGGCCGAACGCGGGTTGGATTTCGCTCATGCCGCCTAGGTTCTTGAAGGGCCGGTGCTGGAGTACGAGGACAAGCGCCACGACTACGGCGAGACGCGGTTCATCAGCATGGGGTTGCTGGATGCGCGTCTGGTTGTGCTGGTATGGACGCCGCGCGGCGAGGCCCGGCGGATCATTTCAATGAGGTATGCCAATGAACGCGAACAAGCCCGCTTCCACGAACACCTGGGTTGATCACGACGACGCGCCTGAGTGGACCGGCGCCGACTACGACCAGGCGCGCTGGAAAATCGGCGCGCGTGACGTATCGGCCGAGGAGGGCAAGACCGCCTTCAAGGTCGCGTTGCGGCGCGGCCGGCCGCCTGCGGCACAGGTCAAGCAAACCCTGACGGTGCGCTATGACGCCGAGATCATCGCGGCATTTCGCAGCACGGGCCGTGGCTGGCAAACACGCATGAACGATGCGCTGCGCGACTGGCTGAAAGCGCATCCATTGCGCTGAGCGCCTCCGTCCCTTCACACCGTCACCGCTTGGTAAAAATTGCCAAGCGGCTTAGCTTCACTGCATGGGCACCATGAATATTTCCCTGCCGGATGCGCTCAAGAGCTTCATCGATGAGCAAGTCAGCCGGCGCGGCCATGGCACCAGCAGCGAGTATGTACGTGAGTTGATACGCAAGGATCAGGACCGCCTGCAACTGCGCACGCTGCTGCTCACCGGCGCCGCTTCGCCGCCGGGCGCCGTCGCCGATGCGGATTACTTCGCAGCCTTGCGCAGTAAGTAACTGGGTCACCATTTCGCCGCCATTTAAGAGTCATTCGCTGCAACAAGAAAGCGGCTCTGGTTTGCGGGCGCCGGCCTGCGCGAGGACTGAGTGAGATCCTTGCCCTTGCGCGCATCAGCAGCGTGGCGCGCAAGCCTCGCGGCACGCAGGCTCAGCGGTCGGCGGGATGGTGCACGCCGTCGCGCGTGGGCACCGGACCGAGGTCGAACGGATCGACGCCCTCGAGGCAGCCGACGTTGTAGGCGTACTCGGATGGGTTGGAGCGGCGCTGGTGGTGCGTGTGGATGCCGCAATGCGCGCAAAAGTAGTGCCGGGCGACGCGGGTGTTGAATTGATACACGCGCAGCGCGTCGGCGCCCTGCACGGTGCGCAGCCCCGCCAACGGCACCGATGCGACGATGCTGCCGCGGCGCCGACACAGCGAGCAGTCGCAGCGACGCGGATCGACGATGCCATCCGGCAGGTCGAGCTCCAGCACCACCGCGCCGCAGTGGCACGACGCACGGTGCCGGGACAGGATGGTGGTGGGGCCGACTTGCTTGATCATGCATGGACCTTTCGCGGCATGGGCGATTTTCGTGCCAGTCAGGCCTCAACCATAATACGATTCAGCGCGCCAAGCATTTCAATGAGTCTTTGACCCTGTTTGATGCGCAGCCAGATGTTGCATGACAAGATCTGCCCCCGGCCTGCTTATTTTAGTAATAAGGGGTCAATAGTAATAAGGGGTCGGAGGAAATTAAATAATTCGCTCAGGTCGTACGGCGGCATTAGATTCACGTCAAAAGACGTTTAATTGCCTCCGCTCTCTATTCGATGGGGGGATCCCTTCCCTTGCGGATCAGTGATGATATATCCCAGCTTTCTGAACTGATATACAAAACCATTGGAACTCAGGAGACCCCTAATCGGGAGAACTGTTACCGCGACAGGGTATTTTTGTATGATTATCTCGTAATAAGCGAAGAGCCGATGTCGAAACCGTGGATTTCCGCCGCCATATTCATGAACATACGCGGCGCTGTATGTTGAATTCCAACGACAACTGCGACGACTGGTCGGCTTCAGGTACTCCATCGGGAAATATCACCAACCGCCCATGCTTTTGCCCGATAATAAATTTTTGAGTAATCATGGGCAACGCGCCCCAGGGTGGCGCGAAAACATGCAAAATGGTCCCCATCAAGTATTTTGCGTATTCGTAAAAATGCCTTTTCAAAATGACTGACATCTTGAATAAGTACTGGGTGTTTGATTCGCAACCCGTCGTGCCGGGCGATATGGATC
>NZ_JBTSRB010000034.1:0-34034 GCF_054637675.1 Metallibacterium sp. | reverse complement strand
TCAACGCCGGTGCCGGCGCGCTGACGCTGGACAGCACTGGCAATGACTTCACTGGAGTGGTGAGCCTCAACAACAGCGGCGCCAATGCCGTCACCCTGAACAACGGCAGCCATGCGCTGGCGCTGGGTGATTCCAACGTGGGTAGTGCCCTGGGTGTGGCGGCAAGTGGCGGCATCACGCTGGACGGCAATGTGATCACCGGCGGTTCGCAGACCTACAACGATGCGGTGACGCTGGGTGCGGACGCCACGCTGGCGAGCACGGGCAGTGGGGCCATTGATTTTGCTTCCACGGTCGATGGCGCGCACGCCCTGACGGTGAACACCGGCGGTCTGACCGCCTTCGGAGGTGCGGTGGGCGGTACGACCGCGCTGACCGGTTTGGTTGTCAATAGCGGCACCTTCAGCGCGAACGCGTTGAACATCGGCACTGGCGGACTGACAGTAACGACCACGAGCGGCGGCATTACCCAGGGTGGCACGTTCAGTGTGGCCGGGTTGTCCAGCTTCAACGCCGGCGGCAACGCCATCACGCTGACCAATGCGGGCAATGACTTCACCGGTGCGATAAGCCTGACCGGTAGTAACGTGAGCCTGGTCAACAATGCCGCGACCGTGCTGGGTACCAGCAACGTGAGCGGCACGCTGGACGTGGGCAGCAACGGCGCATTGACGCAGACTGGCGCATTGACAGTGGGCGGCGCGGCGACGTTCACGCAGAACAGCACGACGCCCGGTGGTACCACGCAGGATATCAACTTGGGCAGTCAGGCCAATGATTTCCAGGGTGGTGTGAGCTTCGCTGCCGGCACGGGCGCATCGATCAACAATTTGTCGCTGGAAAACACGTACGCGACGCCAGGGACGCTGACATTGCCTGCGAGCATCACGGGCAATCTGACATTGGACTACACCAGCGCGGCATTCACGTTGCCGGTCGTGGGCGTGGGTGGTGCCCTGGATGTGACGGCAAGTGGCGGCATCACGCTGGACGGCAATGTGATCACCGGCGGTTCGCAGACCTACAACGATGCGGTGACGCTGGGTGCGGACGCCACGCTGGCGAGCACGGGCAGTGGGGCCATTGATTTTGCTTCCACGGTCGATGGCGCGCACGCCCTGACGGTGAACACCGGCGGTCTGACCGCCTTCGGAGGTGCGGTGGGCGGTACGACCGCGCTGACCGGTTTGGTTGTCAATAGCGGCACCTTCAGCGCGAACGCGTTGAACATCGGCACTGGCGGATTGAGTGTCACCACCACGGCAGGCGACATCACGCAAGGTGGCAAGTTCGTGGTGGCGGGTGCGGCGAGCTTTGACGCGGGGACGCATGCGGTCACATTGAACGACGGCAGCAATGATTTCCAGGGTACGGTATCGGCGACCGGCGCTGGCGTGTCGCTGGCCGATGCCAATAATCTGAATGTGATCGCATTGACGGACAACAACAACGGCAACGTAAACCTGACGGCAGGTGGCATGCTGACCTTGCCGGCAAACGGCATCAATGCCGGTACAGGCAATCTGACGTTGGTATCCGATGGTGGTGCACTGACATCGTCCAGCACTTTGAGCGGCAGCAATGTATCGCTCAGCGGGAGCGCTGGTTTGGTGCTGAACAGCAACGTGACCGCCACCGGGACGTTGACACTCACCAGCAGCAACGCGGCGATCGATCAGACGGGCGGCATTCTGACGGCGGGGACGCTGACGGGCAGTTCGGCGGGTAGCGTGACGCTCAACGACGCCAACCTGATCAGCAACCTGGGTACTTTCAATGCAGCGAACTTCAGCTTGAGCAACGCGCAGGCATTGGCGGTCAATGGTCCGCTGACGACGACCGGCAATGCCGGGACGATCAATCTGACCACGACCAGCGGTGCGTTGAGCGTGAACACCGGTCTGACGGGTGGTGTGATTGGCCTGAGCTCGGCGGGCAATCTGGCGCTGAGTCAGAGCATCAGCGGCAGCACGGTCAGTCTCGATGGCAACGGGGGTCTGACGCTCAATGCGGATGTGACCGCCACCGGGACGTTGACACTCACCAGCAGCAACGCGGCGATCGATCAGACGGGCGGCATTCTGACGGCGGGGACGCTGACGGGCAGTTCGGCGGGTAGCGTGACGCTCAACGACGCCAACCTGATCAGCAACCTGGGTACTTTCACGGCGACCGGATTCAGCCTGATCAACAATCAGGCGCTGACGGTGGGCAGTGGCGCCACGGTGGATGGCGGCACCAGCATGGCGCTGACGACGACGACGGGCGATCTGACCATCAACGGCACGGTCAAGGGCACGGCGACCACGCTCAAATCGGCGGGCACGATCAGCGAGGGTGTCGGCGGCAACATAACGGCGGGCACGTTGACCGGCAGTGCGGCGGGGCCGACGCTGCTTGGCAGAGCTACCGCGCATCGTGACAACCACGTCAGTGTTCTTGGCGGCTTTTCGTCGCCGGCCGGTTTCAGCTTCACCAATGATCAGACGCTGACGCTGGCTTCGGTGGGAGGTAGTGCGTATACGGTCGATACTGGAACCGCGCCACTCTACCTGTCGGTCAGCAATGGCAACTTGTTGCAGATCGGCAGCACACCGCTGTATGACGGGACCGGCATCTTTTCCTCAACGGGCGGAATCGGGAGTCCATCGGCGCCGATCTATGTTGTCAGTGCGAATTCGCAATTCGTGGCGATGGTGGGGATACCGCCGGCCTATTTTTATGCGGTTAATCAACAAGGCGTGATTATTCCGGTGGCTGGCCAGTTGAGCGTCAATGTGCCGGGTTCGGCTCTGGCCAGTCGTGCACAGAATTCCAACAGTCATGCTTACGGTTATGTTGATGCGAGCGTGGTCTCGGCAAACTATCGCCCCTACGGCATCGTCCCGCCCGGTATCCGTTTGCCTGCCGATCAACAATCGTGCTCACCCGAAGCCTACCCGGACAACTGCCGGAACGGGACGCAGTGAACATGGTGATGGCACCCGGTTGCTGGATACAGGCATCGTGGCTCGCGCCAGCAGCCAGCCGTTACAAAGGCGTGGGTGTGATGCGGTCGATGTCGACCGGCTGATACGCTGAAGGTGAGGGCAACGATGAAATGCACGCGCCGGATATCGTGGCTGCTGGCTGGCACGATGCTTGCCATTCTTGCATGGCCCGCGAGTTCGCAAGTTCCTCCGCAACTGACCGCCGCACGGGCAATCCATGAACTGGAGTCCGCCCGGGATGGTTTGAGCAAGCGTCTGCATGCGTCGTCGAGCGGATCACTCGAGAACGCGGATCAAGGCCTCAAGGCTATGCTCGATGCGCTGCGTGCGAAGCCCGCAAGCGACTTGCATCAGGCACTCGTTGCACTCAGCGCCGGAGAGCGGGGCCTGGTGTTGCGCGCGCATGCCGCGGCACAACGTGCGCAAGATTATTTGCAGGCATCGAGCGGATGTCTCGGCGCCGAGGACGCGGCCATGGCAGCAGTATTGGCATCTTCGGTGCAACAACTGGCGGATACATCGGGTGAGTCCAGCGCCAACAACCCGGCGGTGATCGACGCGATCGAGTCCACCAGCCAGCATCCGCTGTTTGTCATCCGTCACGGCAGCAAGTTGCACGCCATCACCGTGATCGGGGTGAACCTGACCGACCCCCAATGCGCTTATCCACGGGTCACTGTCACCAATGCGCGGGGCGTACCGCTGAATCAGCAGCCAACGATCGAGGCCGCACTGCCAACGCGTATCCAATTGAATTGGCCGGGCGCGGCCGAGCTTGCACCGGGTAGTTATGTGCTGCATGTGGTACCCAAGAAAAAACATTTCCTGCTGGGTTGCTCGGCGCAGCCGCAGGCGTTGAGTACGCTGCAGGTGATGGCGACACCGCAGTTCGCGGTGGACTACACCCTGAATGCCGTGTGCCGCAGCAGCGACAAAGCCAATGCAACAGCGCGCGACGTGGTCCTCGGGTCCGGTGAGCTGGGACCGATCAGCATCGATCAGACGACCGCGGCCAAGACCATCGGCATGTCGGCCTGCGCCGATCCTGTGCGTTATACCTTGGCGGCCAAGGTCAGTTACGGCGACGGCAGCAGCAGCTCGGTCGGGCCGATCACGCAAGCCGCTGACGCCAACATTACTGTGGGACTCCGCGGCGGGCTGTCATTGACCTGGGATCCATCCCTGCAGCAGTTGTTTGCGCGCCTCGGTGCGAATCGGTGTTTGGGGGTCCATTGACTCGCTGGGCGCGAGCATGGGACGAGGCAGCAACGGTTGCGTCAGCCTTCGTCAATAGAACCAGCGATCAGCTTGAGCTCGGAAAGCCCGCCGGGTGCGAGGTCTTTCATCAGGTCAACGAAATCCGCGCCCACCAGGCGTTGTGCGCGGCGCAGCAGCAATGGCACCGGGCTGGATGGCTCGCGCTTGGCGTAATACTCGCAAAGCTCGTCCAGGCGGCGCATGACGTCCTGCGGGCCATCGATACGTGCGGATGACGCATTGGTTCCGCCGGTACCTGCGGGAGCCGTGCCACCATCGTCGGTCAAGGCTGCATTCGCTTGCGCCGGCATTCGCCGTGCGACCTGCGTTTCGAGAAACTTGAGCAGTTCGCGATGATCCACGAGTAGTGGTTTGAAGTCCGGCCCCGCTGTGCCCACCTTGTCATTGAATATGCGGTCGATGGCAGTGGCGTGTTCCAGAGCCGCGCCAGCCGCTGTGAACGCATCAAGCAGGTCTTGCTCGGGGCAATCCATGCAGCAGGCTTCGATTTCCGTCAGGGTTGGCGCTTCACCGGATTGCTCGCTGCTGGCGCTCACCTTCAGCGTGCCATTGGCAATTCGCAAGCTGCGCAGGGAAAACTGTCCCAACCGTGGCGAGCGTACAAACGTCGCAGCGCGGAAATAGCCCAGCACGCCAAGTGGGTCGGCGAGCGTGGTCACGCTGTTGACCCGAGCGGTCGGATCGTTGTCGTCTTCGGCATCCAGTTGCGGATAAACGCCGTCCCAGAAATTTTCGAGCAGTCCGCGGACAAGCGCGAGCCCCGCGACCCAACCAGATAGTCCTCGGGACTGCAACCATGCCGTTGTCAAATGGATCGCCGCACGCAGATCCTTGGAGCGCTCCAGAACGGCTTTTGCGAGCGTTTCCACCTGCTCCCAATCAGGCTCTTCAGCGGCCTTGACACTGTCGCCGATGGCGCGCTCGGCCTTGGGTGTCGCAACGCGCTCCAACTCAAGCAATTGCGCGTCGTATTCGAGATTTTCACCAGCCGGGGATTCCTCGCTGATTGGCGCCAGCAGGGGACTCAGATCGTACTGTGTCATGAGCGCAATCTCCAAATCCGGAGCACCGCCGCATAGTATCCCAAGGGCATCAGGCGCGGCTGCTCATTCACTTCGTCCGCTCTTCGTATCCGTGGCCTGAGGGGGTGACCAGTTGCACGTGAAATCTGAATCGAAGCCGGGCCGCGAGTCCGGCTTTTTGTTGTTGGTTTTTCATGAATTGTTGCGGGCGGCGAGGCGCTTCGCATGCGAATGCGGGTTCGCGTGGCGGCACATGTATATCGATCGTGATCGTTGCCGCGTCGGCGCGGTGCGCGGGGTCTTGATGATGTGTTGAACTCCGCGCGTTTCGCCGGGTCACAAGGCACGCCCGCTGCAGACAGGCGCGAACATCGCGCTGGCGGAGGGCGCTATCGGGGCCGTTGCTGGCCTCCCACGCCGCGCGCTGCGCGGCCCGCACCCAAGGACCGACCATGGCACTGACGCGGCAAGTGATCTCCACACTCAAGGACGACGGCACCGACATCATGGGGCCGGATATCCTCGGCTTTCATTATCCCGATGCAAGCATCGTTTCCGGCAGTCTGCTGACCGTCGAGGCCAACCATTTCGCGGTGCTGAAATCGCGCGGCGCGGTGCTGGCCGTGTACGACACCGGGCAATACCCTGTGCAGACCCCGGACAAGCCGTTGCTGGGCGGCTTCGTCACCGGTTTCTTTGGTGGCAGTTCACCGTGGCAGTACGAGGTGTTGTACGTCAATCGCGCCAAGTTGCTGGTACGCAATACCGGCTTGGCGACCTCGGCGGAGATGGCCGAGATGACTTACACGGTGGATTACTACATCCACGTGGACAGCAAGGACGATGCGCTCAAGCTGACCACGCACATGCCTTTCGGTGGGCACTACATCAAGGCCGAGGAAGTGGCGAGCTACGCCGGGCCAGTGGTGGAGCAGGCGATCAACCAGGTGATCCAGGTGACGCCGATGGAGCATATCAACGAGCACATCCATGAGATCGTGGAGCTGGTGAAGGAGCACCTGAGCGCCTTCCTCTCGGTGTACGGCATCACCTTGAATGACGCCAAGGTGCTGGTGCTGCCCAAGGACGAGCGCATGCGCGAGCTGATTTCACTGCGTGCGTTCGGGCTCACCGAGATCGAGGCGGTGCGCTACTACACGGCCTTGAAGATGGCCGAGAAGGGCTTGGTCTCGGCGCCGAATGCGGCCTGCGGAACGCCGTTCCAGATCGGCGGCGCCACCATGGGCACGTACCCGATCCCATCGGGCGATGCCTCCGCACCGCTGACCGGCAAACCCTGAGTTGAATGATGCGGGCCGCGGCGTGCGCCGTGGTCCGCGCGCAAGGAGCACGCCGTGACCGAGTTCAAGACCGTCGCCAATCCGATCGACAGCGCGGGTTCGACCAAGCAGCTTCTGTCGAATCTGTTCTACGGCTGGGGTTACAACTTTTATCGCAAGGAAAACCAGTTGCGTGCCGATGATTTGCTGGTGCGCGCCAAGGTTAGCGAAATGCTGGCCGCCGCGCGCGCGCACCTGGCCGATCTGGAGCGTGCGTGGCGCCGCGAACACCTGCCGGAACCGACGCGCGAGCATCCCTATGCCGATGCCGCGGCGGTGGCCAGTGCGCAGCAGATGCGGCGCGCGCAGCAATTGATCGAGGCGCTGGAGCTGCGTGTGCGTACCGTCGGCGTGCCCGAGATGGATCGCATCAACCAGCGCCACCGCAACGAGCGCGACACGCTCGCGCAGCTCGTCGGCGTCGATGGCGAGTTGGTGCTGGCCGCCAAGGGTTTCAGCGATGCCGCGCTGGCGCAGCGTGATGCCGCCGCACTGGCCATGCAGATGCCGGGCCTGCTCGCGCAGTCGGGTCTGGAAAATGGCCTGGCGCAGCGTCAGCAGGTGCTCTCGGCACTGGCTACCTGAGTCTTTCATTATTTTTCCGACAATCCTCGGAACATCCGCAAGGACATCCAGACCATCGATCAGCAGTACCAGCAGTTGCGGACCCAGGATCAGCGGGTGGCCGCCAATCCGGTGATGGCCGGCTTCGGCGGCACGCACACCGGCGGCGCTCATCAACAGCAAGGCGGCCTGATGGGCGCGCTGGGCGGGTTTCGCAACTCGGGTTTCGGCCGCGCCATCGAGATGGGCGCGGGCTTCGGCATCGGCGATGACTTGATCAACAGCATTCTTTGAGCCGGGACTCGGGACTCGGGACTCGGGACGGGCGTGCCGCGCGAGGTTTCCGGATTGTCATGTTGAGCAACGTGAAGCATCTCGGCGCCCGGATGCGCGGCATGGCTCGCGCAATCGCTGCGCGCATGCATCAGCCCGCGGGATCGCTCTCGAGCAGAAAGTCGGTGTACTGAAAGCGCTCCTCGCGCAGCAGCGATGCGCCGCGGCGGATCGGCAAGGCTTGCGCGAACAAAGGTCCGGCGTGGCACAGGGTATGGAACTCGCCATGCTCGCCGCAGGGATCGGCGGCGGCGGGCAGGGCAGCGAGCAAATCGGCATCGAAGGCGCGGCCACTGAAGCCGACGTCGAGCTGCGTGGTGTCCACGCAGGTGAGCACGGCTTGGTGCCCAGCGGCGATGAAGCTGCGCGCCAGAGTCGCGGTATCCGTGCCCCACAGCGGGAATTCGCCCTGCCATCCCAGATCGCCCAACAGCGCCACGCGCCACGCGCGCACATCGGCCAGAAACAGATCGCCGAATGCGATATGCGCCAAGCCGGGCCAAGCGACGCGCGCCTGTTCGAGACTGGCGGCAAAGGCCTGCGTGTAGCTGGCGTTGCTGGCCGGCCAGTCCAGCACCGATTCGAGCAGCGGCAGATCCAGCGCGGCGGCCTGCGCGTGCAGCACGCTGCGACGGATGCCGTGCATGGCGACGCGATCGAACGCGCCGGTCACCGTGGTCAGCAGGCCGACCACGCGCCACGCGGGATCGGCGCGTAGACGTTCCAGCGCCATCAGACAATCCTTGCCGCCGCTCCAGGCCAGCAAGATCGGGCGTGGCGTGCTCATCGCATGCGGCTCGGTGCGCAACCGCATTGACGCCCATGCGCGGCGCAGCGCAGCATGCGCGCTGGCTTGATTCTTGGAGAACACGACATGCGCGGCATTGGCTGGATCGTCCTGTGGCTGGCGATGATCATCGTCGGTGTGTTGGCATTCGCGCTGCCGTTGGCGGCTGGTTTCATTTCCGCGTTGGTGATCGCGTGGTTGCTGGTCATCGGTGGCGTGTTCCACATCAGCGCGGGCTTCCATGGGCATCGCGCCCGGAGTCGCGCGGTGCACGTGGCGTTGGGGCTTTTGTACGTGGCTGCAGGACTGTATCTGGTGTACGTACCGGGCATGGCACTGGTCAGCATGACCCTGGTGCTGGCGGTGGTGTTTTTCACCAGCGGCGTGCTGCGCCTGCTGGCCTGGCATCGGCATCGGCCCGCGCAGGGCGCGCGCTGGTTGTTGATCGATGGTGTCGTCAGCATCGTGCTGGGATTGATGATCGGGCTGGGTTGGCCGGCCAGCAGCGCGTGGGCGCTGGGCACGCTGCTGGGCGCGGTGCTGATCGTCAACGGCATCAGCGGCCTGATGTTCACCCTGGCATTGCGGCGTTCGGCGCAACGCCTGATGTAAGTCGCGCCCAGCACGTTCGCGCAAGCGCGCTCAGGACTGCATCAGTTGCGCGGTGATGACGTCGGGCAACTGCGGGCGCGCGAACAGATAGCCCTGACCCTCGAGGCAACCCGCCGCGAGGAGGAAGGCAAGTTGCTGCTCGGTCTCGATGCCCTCGGCGATGGCCTCGAGGCCGAGGCTGTGCGCCAGGGCCAGAATGGCGCGCGTGATCGCGGCGTCGTTGGCATCATCGGGCAAGCCGTTGACGAACGACTGATCGATCTTGATGGTGCGGATCGCCGGCAGCTTCAGATAGGCCAGCGACGAGTAGCCGGTGCCGAAATCGTCCACCGCCACGCTGACGCCCAGTTCATGTAGCGCCGCCAGCGTGCGCCGTGAGCGTTCGCCAATGTGCAGAATGGCGCTCTCGGTCAGCTCGATCATCAGCGCGTCGGACGGGCAGCGATGCTGCCGCAGTGTCGCGCGCAGGTGCTCGACGAACTGTGGATGACGCAAATGGCTGGCCGAGATGTTCACCGCCACGCGCAGCGGTGGCAGGCCGGCATCCAGCCATGCGCGAATTTGCCGGCAGGCCTCGTTGATCACCCATTCGCCAACCGCGCGCACCATGCCCAGGCTTTCGGCCAGCGGGATGAACTCGGCCGGCGAAACCTCGCCGCGCTCGGGATGCTGCCAGCGCAGCAATGCTTCCACCGCGACCAGCTTGCGCGTACGCAAATCCAGACTGGGTTGGTAAACGAGATGAAACTCGCCGCGCGCGATGGCCTGTCGCAACTCCCCCGCCAGGGTCAGGCGCGTGCGCGTCGAGGCCTGCATGACCTTGGTATAGACGCGATAGCTGTTGCGCTCGTCGGCCTTGACCGAATACATCGCCGCATCGGCATTGGCGATGAGCGTGGCGGGATCGTCGCCATCACCGGGGAAGCTGGAGATGCCAATGCTGGCGGACAGGAAAATCTCGTGCTCGAGCACATGGAAGGGCTCGCTGAGCAACAGCAGCAGCTTGCGCACCACAGGCAAGGCCTCATCGCGTGTGCCGAGATCGCATAGCAGCAGGGTGAATTCGTCACCGCCGATGCGGCCGGCGCGATCATTCGCGGCGATCTGGCTCTGCACACGCTGTCCGACCTGCTGCAGCAACTGATCGCCAAAGGCGTGCCCGTAACTGTCGTTGACTGCCTTGAAGCCGTCCAGATCGATGAACAGCATCACCGCCATGCGTCCGCGGATGCGCATTTCGCCCAGGCTGCGCGCGGCTTCCCGCTCGAACGCGGCGCGATTGAGCAGCGCGGTCAGCGGGTCGTGCATGGCGAGGTGCTCGAGTTGGCGCTGGTAGGCCTCCGATTCGGAGATGTCGTCGAATACCGCGACGTAGCGATGCGGCGTGCCATCGCTGGCGCGAATGGCGCTCAGGCTCAGGCGCTCGGGGTAGCTGCGGCCGTTCTTGCGCCGGCTCTGCACGCGGCCCTGCCAATGGCCGCTATAAGCGACTTCTTGCCATGGCGTGGTGTCCAGCGGGTCACCATTCAGTTGGCTGCGCAGCGCATCCAGTGGTGTGCCGATCAGTTCGCTGGTGCTGTATCCGGTCAGCGCTTCGGCGGCGGCGTTGCCACTGATGATGCGGCGCTCGGCGTCGGCGATCAGCACGCCTTCGGCGATGTTGGCCAGAGCCTCGGCGGCCACGCGACGGTCTTCTTCCATGCGCAGACGCTCGGTCATGTCGCGCATGATGGCCAGCTGCACGGTGCGCTCACCCCACTGGTTGCGGCTGAGGCTGATGGCGACGTGGCGCACGCGCTCGCCACCGCCGGCCAGCGCCACGTCGGCGTGCGTGTCGGGCGCATCCGCACCGTCCAGTTTGGGCGGGCCATCGGGAAACAGGCTGACGAAGGGGCGGCCACAGATTTGCTGGCGGCTGCCGCCGATCATGTGCTCGGCGGCCTGGTTGATTTCGAGAATGCGGCCACTGCCGGCATCGACCACGGCGATGGCGTCCTGCGCGCCCTCCAGCAGTGCGCGATAGCGCGATTCGGAGCCGCGCAACGCGCGCAGGGTGCGCCGCGCGAAGTACAACCAGATCGCCAGCATCAGCAGCGTAGCGCTGCACATCGACCAGAACAGGACGCGTGCCAGCCAGGCTGCGCCGAGGGCGATGCTTCTAGAGAATGCATCGGCCAGCGGCGCCACTGTGGCATTGATCTGCAGGATGCGCGCGGCCTCGACGCTGGTTTCGATGGGCGAGGGATGCGGCTGCGCGTACAGCGCCTGCAGGTGCTGCGCGATGCGCGGCAATTCATCCATGGCGGGGTCACTGGCGCGCCAGTTGCGCAACGCCGTGCTGATATACGGCGCTGCGGCGAGGTGCTGCATGGCAAAGACCAGCAGCGGGATGGACTGCGGCAGGGCGCCGGTACTGGCGAACGCACGCCGTGCCAGCGCTGGCTGCGGATGAGCGCCGGCCACGGCATCGCGCCCGGCGCGGTCAGCCATCACGACGCGCATGTTCTGCTGGTATGCGCGCAAATTCCTGGCATCGCCATGCGTGGCGTAGGCATACAACTCGATGATGGCCTGCTTCTGCGCCTTCGACCAGATGCTCTCGCCATTGAGGAACCCGGCGACGGCAACCTGCACCTGCAGGGCAAACCAGGTCAACAGCAGCACCAGCATCACGATCGCGATCATGCTGACCAGCAACGGGCGAAGCTGCCGCTCCAGCGGCAGGGGACGCGGGTCTGGGTCGATCTTGCGCATGCCCATCGTCCTCAACCAACGCCGCCACGGCGCCCGATTGCTCCGCGGCGGGGATGATGGCAAAGCGAGGTCTCAGGCCGCAACCGCCTGCACACTCGTGGCGCGTTGTTGCACCTGCATGCAATGCTCAAGAGCGATGCGCTTGTAGACATAGGTGTTAAGTACGCAGCGTCGCAGATGATCGACTGTTTCAGGGCTTGCGCGCATGCCGATCAAGGTGCTGACGATCTCTAGTGCCTCCCATGGATGGGTATCGTCATATTCGGCGTGCAATTTGAGCCAGCGCATCGCCTTGGCGCGAACGCGCGCCTCGAAGCCGTAGGCGTAGATGTCGTCCTGGGTGACCAGCAGCGCCCACTCACCGGTGATGCCTTCGACCGCGTAGTTGGTCGCGAGCATACCGGCGGCCAAGGTATCGCTGGCGCTGACCTGCCAGCACCAGTGGCTGAGGATGCCGGCCTCGGGCGCGGCGGCGTTGTCGCTGAGCACCATTTCACGTGGCGCGCCGACGGCATCGGACCAGTCCAGCCAGTAATCGGCGTGGTTTTGTTCCACGCGGATATTGCGCACCAGCCAGCGCCGCGCCATGTTTTCGCCACGGCTGCGGCCATAGCGGGCCTTGAGCAGATTCATGGCCATGTACTGCGGGAATTGCTCGATCACCGGCCATGCGCTGAGGATGAATCGCTGCATCGCGCTGTCGGACAGGCTGCCCTCGCGCATCATGGTCCAGATCGGATGCTCCAGTACCGCACGCTTGGCCGGTTCGCAACTTTCCATGATCTCCTGTGCCCACAGCGGATAGCTGCGCAGATCTTTCAAGGCACCGGTACGCACAAACTCGTTGTTCATTGCTCGCTCCTCAGGGGTGGATGCAAGCGAGCTATACCATGTTTGTGAACGATTGTGTCGAACGCAAAAGCTACGATTTCGCCCAGAGTGACGCGCACAGCAAAGCGAGGGCGACATGACGCGCAAGCCAAGCTGAGCTGTCCTTGCGCGAGTAGTAGTGCGTCCGGGTGCGCGGTCGTGCGGCGCTTTGCAGCGACCGATCAGGCCGAGCGCGAGGCGCGCTTGCGGTCATTCTCGGTGAGGTTCTTCTTGCGCAGACGAATGCCCTTGGGCGTGACCTCGACCAATTCATCCTCCTCGATGAATTCCAGTGCCTGCTCCAGCGACATCTTCACCGGCGGTGTCAGCGAGACGTTTTCGTCCTTGCCGGCGGCGCGGATATTGGTCATCTGTTTTTCGCGCAGCGCGTTCACGGTCAGGTCGTTGTCCTTGGCGTGGATGCCGACCAACTGGCCTTCGTAGATTTCCTCGCCGCCAGCCACCAGCAGGCGCCCGCGTTCCTGCAGCGCCATCAGCGCATAGGGCGGCGCGCGGCCGGTGCCGTTGGAGATCATCACGCCGTTGGGGCGCTTGGCGATGGCGCCATCGCCGCGCGGGCCGTAGTGATCGAACACATGGAACAGCAGGCCAGTGCCCGCGCTCAGGGTGCGGAACTCGGTCTGGAAGCCGATCAGTCCGCGCGCCGGAATGACGTAATCGATGCGCACACGGCCCTTGCCGTCCGGCACCATGTTCTTCAACTGGCCGCGGCGCATGCCCAGGCGCTCCATCACGCCACCCTGATAGGCCTCTTCCAGATCGACCACTAGTTGCTCGTACGGCTCCATCATCTGGCCGTCGATTTCCTTGATGATGACCTCGGGGCGCGATACCGCCAGCTCGTAGCTTTCGCGGCGCATGTTCTCGATCAGCACCGACAGGTGCAGCTCGCCGCGACCGGAAACCTTGAACTTGTCGGCGTCCTCGGTTTCCTCCACGCGCAGCGCGACGTTGTGCAGGGTTTCGCGCGCCAGGCGCTCGCGCAACTGGCGGCTGGTGAGGTATTTGCCGCCGCCGTGTTCCTTGTTGCCGGCAAACGGCGAGGTGTTGACCTGAAACGTCATGCTGATGGTCGGCTCGTCGACGGTCAGTGCCGGCAGCGCCTCGGGCGTGGACGGGTCGCACACGGTGTCGGAAATGCCCAGGCCTTCCACGCCGGAAATCGCCACGATGTCGCCGGCTGACGCCTCGGGCACTTCGCGCCGATCCAGCCCCAGAAAGCCCAGCACTTGCAGCACGCGACCGTTGCGGCGCTTGCCCTCGCGGTCGATCACGGTCACCGCGGTGTTGGTGCGTATGCGTCCGCGCTGAATGCGGCCGATGCCGATCAGGCCGACGTAGCTCGAATAATCGAGCTGGCTGATGCGCATCTGGAACGGACCTTCCGGGTCCACCTGCGGCGGCGCCACATGACGCATGATCGCTTCGAACAGGGGGGTCATGTCGCCATCGCGCGCCTCGGGATCGTCGCTGGCGTAGCCGTGCAGCGCCGAGGCGTAGACCACCGTGAAATCGAGTTGCTCATTGGTCGCTCCGAGGCGGTCGAACAGGTCGAAGGTGGCGTTGAGCACCCAGTCCGGACGCGCGCCGGGGCGGTCGATCTTGTTGATCACCACGATCGGCTTGAAGCCCATGTTGAAGGCCTTCTGCGTCACGAAGCGCGTCTGTGGCATTGGCCCATCCATGGCATCGACCAGGATCAGCACCGAGTCCACCATCGACAGCACGCGTTCGACCTCGCCGCCGAAATCGGCGTGTCCCGGGGTATCGACGATGTTGATACGGTTCTCGCGCCAGTTGATCGCGGTGTTCTTGGCCAGGATGGTGATGCCGCGCTCGCGTTCCTGGTCGCTTGAGTCCATCACCCGATCGGGCACCACGGTGCGCTCGCTGAGTGTGCCGGACTGCTTGAGCAACTGGTCGACCAGCGTGGTCTTGCCGTGATCGACGTGGGCGACGATGGCGATGTTGCGCAGATTTTCGAGGGACATGCGAGAACGCCCGCGGACACGCCGCAGACCCTGGTAGTGGCGGAATAGCTCCCTAGTGTAGCCGCTCCATTGCCGGTGGGTGCGGTGCAGCATCGTCGTTCTCGGGTATCGTGTGCGCCCCGCGCCGACCTCGGCGCCGACATCACCCACACTCACGAGGCCGCCCATGTCCCTGATCGCCACTTTCCACACCGCGCGCGGCCCGATTCGCGTCGAACTCTTCGTCGACAAGGCGCCGCTGACCGTGGCCAACTTCGTCAATCTGGTGCGACACGGCTATTACGACGGCTTGAACTTCCACCGTGTCATCGCCGATTTCATGATCCAGGGTGGTTGCCCCAACGGCGATGGCCGCGGCGGCCCCGGCTACCGCTTCGAGGACGAGTGCCGCGGCGACCTGCGCCACGACAAGCCCGGCACGCTGTCGATGGCCAACGCCGGCCCCGGCACCAACGGCAGCCAGTTCTTCATCACCCACGTCGCCACGCCGTGGTTGGACGGCAAGCACACCGTGTTCGGCGCCGTGCTGGCCGTCGACGATCAGAAGGTGGTCGATGCCATCCGCGCCAGCGACAAGCTGGAGCGCATCACCCTGGAAGGCGACGCCGATGCCGTGCTCGCCGCGCAGGCCGCGCGCGTGGCCGAGTGGAACAAGGTGCTCGACGCGCGCTGAGCGCGTTCACGCGCGCGCTCAGGATTGTCGCGTCAGGATCCGGTGCAGCAACAGCAGCAGCATCGCGCCGACCACCGAGGCGATGAAGCCGGCGGGCTGGCCGGGCGCGTACCAGCCCAGCGTTTGTCCGGCCCAGGTGCCGACGATCGAGCCGGCGATGCCGAGCAGCGCGGTGAGGATGATGCCGCGCGGGCCATGGCCGGGCGTCAGCGCGCGTGCCAGCAGACCGATCACCAGTCCGATCAGGAACACCGCGATCCAATGCATGGCGCCTCCGCGTGATGGGGTGATGCAATGATGCGGCAGGCGGCCGCGCGGCGCACGCGCGTGCGCTGAATCGGCAGCGGCGAGCGCGGCGGGACGGATGGATGCGCGTGATAGAATCGCGCCCTTTCTCACGCGAGGAATTCCGATGTTGCAGCTCGCCCAGCGCATGAGTCGCGCCAAGCCCAGCGCGATCATGCTGATCGCCGAAAAAGCCAAGGCGCTCAAGGCCGCGGGCCGCGATGTGATCAGTTTTTCCATCGGCGTGCCCAATTTCCTGCCTGGCCCGCACGTGTACGAGGCGGTGCGCAAGGCGCTGGATCACGACAGCGGCCAGTACGGTTCCAACCGCGGCAGCAACGAACTGCTGGATGCCTTCTTGAAGCATCTGCAGCAGGCCGGGTTCAGCGGCTACACGCGCGAGAATCTGTCCACCGGCGTGGGCGCCAAGCACGTGCTGTACAGCCTGGCCGAGGCGCTGCTCGACGAGGGCGACGAGATCGCCTTTCCGACGCCGTACTGGACCAGCTACATGGACATCGCCGAGATCGTCGGCGCCAAGGTCAAGCTGCTGCCGTGCCCGCCCACGCAGGGCTACAAGCTGAAGCCGCAGCAACTTGACGCCGCGCTGGGTCCGGCGACGCGCGTGTTCCTGTTCAACAATCCGTCCAATCCCACCGGCATGGTCTACTCGCGCGACGAGATCGCCGCGTTGGCCGAGGTGCTGGTGCGCAAGCCGGATACCTGGATCATCACCGACGACATCTACCACCGCATGGTGTTCGACGGCATCGGCTATCACAACTTCATGCACATCAAGCCAGAGCTGGCGGCGCGCACGATTTTCGTCGATTCGCTGTCCAAGACCTATGGCATGCCGAGCTGGCGCGTGGGTTTCATGGCTGGACCCAAGGCCGTCGCCAATGCGGTGACCACGCTCAATTCCAACCACATCACCAATCTGCCCGAGAGCGTTACCGCCGCAGCGGTGGCGGCGTTGAGTGGCCCGCAAGACGTGACCGCGCGTCAGTGCATCGATTTCACCGCGCGCCGTGATCGCGTGTATGCGGCTTTGAACGCGATCCCTGGCGTGTCCTGCCCGCGTCCACAGGGCGCGTTCTACGCGTTTCCCGACATCTCGGCGCTCTTCGGCAAGCGCCTCGGCGATCAGGTCATCGCCAACGACGTCGAGTTTTGCGCCGCGCTGCTGGAAAGCAAGGGCGTGGCCTGCGTTCCCGGCTCGGCCTTCGGCGAGCCGCGCGCGCTGCGCATTTCCTACACCTGTCCGGCGGCGCAGCTCGAGCCTGGCCTGCAGCGCATCGCGGCGTTTTGCGCAGCACTGGTCTGAGTCAGATGGTCGGTAGCCGGTAGCCGGCAAGGCCGTGTGCTGTTACCGGCTACCAATTTCCGGTTACCGGCTTCCGGAATACAAGCGTTCATTCCCCCAGGAGTCTCTCCCCATGAAAACCCCCGTACGCGTTGCCGTCACCGGCGCTGCCGGCCAGATCGGCTATGCCCTGCTGTTCCGCATCGCCGCCGGCGACATGCTGGGCAAGGATCAGCCCATCATCCTGCATCTGCTCGAGATCACGCCCGCGCTGCCGGCGCTGCAAGGCGTGGTGATGGAGCTCAACGACTGCGCGTTCCCGCTGCTGCGCGGCATCGTCGCCACCGATGACGCCAACGTCGCCTTCAAGGATGTCGATTTCGCGCTGCTGGTCGGTTCGCGTCCGCGTGGCCCCGGCATGGAGCGCAAGGATCTGCTCGAAGTCAACGGCGGCATCTTCGCGCCGCAGGGCAGGGCGCTGAACGCGCATGCCAAGCGCTCGGTCAAGGTGCTGGTGGTGGGCAACCCGGCCAACACCAACGCCCTGATCGCGCAGGCCAGCGCGCCGGATCTCGATCCGTCCTGCTTCACCGCGATGGTGCGCCTCGATCACAACCGCGCGCTCTCGCAACTGGCCGAAAAGACCGGCGCGCATACCACCGATATCCGCAAGGTGACGGTGTGGGGCAACCACAGTTCCACGCAGTATCCCGATCTGCACCATGCCGTCGTCAACGGCAAACCGGCGCTGTCGCTGGTGGATCAAGCCTGGTACGAGAAGGATTTCATCCCCGTCGTGCAGCAACGCGGCGCGGCCATCATCAAGGCGCGTGGTGCGTCCTCTGCCGCCAGTGCCGCCAGCGCCGCGATCGACCACATGCGCACCTGGGTGATGGGCACGGCGGATGGCGACTGGGTGTCCATGTCGGTGCCGTCCGATGGCAGCTACGGCATCGCGCCGGGCGTGATCTTCGGCTACCCGGTCACCTGCAAGGACGGCAAGCACAGCATCGTGCGGGGGCTGGAGGTCAGTGCCTTTTCGCGCACGCGCATCGCGGCCACCGAAAAGGAACTGCGCGAGGAGCGCGCCGGCGTCGAGCATCTGCTCAAGCGTTGAATTTTACCGAGCTGATGCGGTTTCACCGGCGGCGGCTTTCGAGTCGCCGCTGCATTTCAGCAATCCCCCAAGTGCGACTGCAGCATGGCTAGCGCGGCCATGCCGGCGGTTTCGGTGCGCAGCACGCGCGGCCCCAGCGCCAGGCCCTGAGCGCCGGCTGCGCGCAGCAGCAGCAGATCGGCGGCGTCGAGGCCGCCTTCCGGCCCGATCACCAGTTGCGCCGCAGACAGTGTTGGCAGATCGCGTACGCGCAACGTCGCTTGCGGATCAAGCGTGAACAGCGGCGTCTCGTGTCGTGCCCTGGACAGCCACGCCGCCAGTGGCTGCGGGGGTAGCAACTGCGGCAGGCGCGCGCGTCCGCACTGCTCGCAGGCGCTGGCGATCACGCTGCGCCAGTGCGCCATGCGCTTCTCGCCGCGCTCGGCGTGCAGGCGCACCTCGGTGCGCGCGGTCAGCACCGGAACGATGCAGGCCACGCCCAGCTCGGTGGCTTTCTGCAGGATCCAGTCCATTTTTTCGCCGCGTGCGATGCCCTGCACCAGCGTCAGCGTCAGCGGCGATTCCGCCGCTGCGGGCGCGCTGCGCGTGGCGATGCGGACGCTGGCGAGGCTGCGCGCCACCTCCAGCAGGCGTGCGGGATAGTCATGGCCATCGCCATTGAACAGCGTCAGCGCATCGCCCGCGCGCAGGCGCAGCACGCGCGTGGCGTGTTCGCGGGCTGCGGCGGGCAAACTGGCGTCGGTATCCGGCGCCAGCGGCAGATCGACGTAAAGGCGGATGCTGCGCATGACACTCTCAGCGGCAGGCGACGCTGACGCCGCTGGCGATGGCATCGACGATCAGGTCGATTTCCTCCGGCGTGGTGCAGTACGGCGGCATGGTGTAGATGACCTCGCCCAGCGGTCGCAGTACGACTCCACGCGACAGCGCGTCCAGGCGCGCGCGCAGGCCACGACGCTCATGCGCGGGATAAGGCGTGCGCGTGGCTTTGTCGGCCACCACTTCGACGGCGGCGATCAGGCCGGTCTGGCGCACCTCGGCCACGTGCGGATGATCGGCCAGAGGTGCCAGACGCGCGGCCAGATAAGCGGCCAGGGTGCGGTTGCGTTCCAGCACCGGTTCGTCGCGAAAAATATCCAGCGTGGCCAGCGCCGCCCGGCAGGCCAAAGGATTGCCGGCATAGCTGTGCGAATGCAGGAACGCCTTGCCGGCGTTGTACTCGGCGTAGAAGGCGTCGTACACGCGCTGCGCGGTCAGCACCGCGGCCAGTGGCATGAAACCGCCGGTCAGCCCTTTGGACAGGCACAGGAAATCGGGCGTGATGCCGGCGGCCGCGCCGGTGTTCAGCGGCGGCGCCTGTTCGCAGGCGAACAGCGTGCCGGTGCGACCAAAGCCCACCGCGATTTCATCCGCGATCAGATGCACGTCGAACTGATCGCACAACGCGCGCAGGCCGCTGAGATAGCGCGGGTGGTACATGCGCATGCCGCCGGCGCACTGCACCAGCGGCTCGATGATGAGCGCGCACACCTCATGCGCGTGGCGTTCGAGCAGCGCGCGCAGCGCATCGAGACGGCGCAACGCGACACCCTCGGACGACTCGCCGGGCAGGCAGTCGTAAGCATCGGGGGAAGGCGCCAGCAGGCGTTCGAATAGCAGCGGCGCATAGGCTTCGCGATACAAGCCGGTATCGCTGACCGCCAGCGCGCCCAGCGTCTCGCCGTGGTAACCGCCACTGAGCGCGATGAAGCGCCGGCGTTCGCCGTGGCCCTGATTGCGCCAGTAGTGAAAGCTCATTTTCAGCGCCACTTCCACCGCGCTGGAGCCGTTGTCGGCGTAAAACACGCGCGCCAGGCCTGGCGGTGCCAGCGCCAGCAGGCGTTCGGCCAGTTCGACGGCGGGCGCATGCGTGAAACCGGCGAAAATCACCTGCTCCAGTGTTTGCGTCTGCGTGGCGATCGCGGCGGCAATGCGCGGCTCGGCGTGACCGAACAGGTTGGTCCACCACGAGCTGATCGCATCCAGGTGGCGCCGGCCGTCCATGCCGATCAGCCACGCGCCATGGCCGCGCGCGATCGGCAGCAGGGGCACGGTTTCGTGATCGTGCATCTGCGTGCATGGATGCCAGATCGCGGCGAGGTCGCGGCGGATGAAATCGTCAGCGGAGTTCATGCCCGCATGATCGCGGCTGCGCGCGCGCGGCTCAAGCGCGGCGTACGGCTCCGGCCCGGTTGCCGCGGGTACAATCACACGTCATGCCCAAGCCGCCGCGCATTCTCGCCATCCGTCCCGCGCCCGCCACGTCATTCCTGCGTATCGAACAGATCGATCTGGAATTCTCCAACGGCGAGCGCCGCACCTTCGAACGCATGCTGCCCTCCGGGTTGGGCGCGGTGATGATCGTGCCGATGCTGGATGCAGAAACCGTACTACTGGTGCGCGAGTACGCGGTGGGCGTGGAGCGCTACGAGCTGAGCCTGCCCAAGGGCCGCATCGAGCCGGGCGAAAGCATCGAGGCCGGCGCCGAGCGCGAGATGAAGGAAGAAGTCGGTTATGGTGCGCGCCGTCTGCTGCATCTCGCCGCGCTGACGCTGTCGCCGGCCTACATGACGCACCACACGCACGTGGTGCTGGCGCTGGATTTGTACCCCGAGCGTTTGCCCGGCGACGAGCCGGAGCCACTCGAAGTGGTGCCGTGGAAGCTCGCCGAACTGCACGCGCTGCTGGGGCATCACGAGGTCAGCGAAGGCCGCTCGATCGCGGCGTTGTTCATGGCGCGCGAGCATCTGGCCGGTCGCTATCGGCCATGACTGATCTGGACCTGGCGCGCGCGGTCGGCGCCTGCACGCGCGATGCGGGCAAGGCGATTCTTGAGATTTACGCCGGCAGTTTCAGTGTGCAGCACAAGGCCGATACCTCGCCGCTGACCGCCGCCGATCTGGCCGCGCAGCACGTCCTTCTGGAAGGCCTGGCGCGGCTGGCGCCCGGCGTGCCGGTGCTCAGCGAAGAAGCTGCTGCGGCGCCGTGGTCGCAGCGTCAAACCTGGGCGCGCTACTGGCTGGTCGATCCGCTGGACGGCACGCGCGAGTTCGTCAAGCGCAATGGCGAGTTCACCGTCAACGTGGCCTTGATCGAAGACCACCGCAGCGTGCTCGGCGTGGTGCATGCGCCGGTCGGCGGCGAACTGGCCTGGGCCGTGGCGGGCGAGGGCGCGTGGTTGCAGAGCGTGGCGACGCGGATGCCGCAGCCGCTGCGCGCGCGCGTCGTGCCCGCGCGTCCGGTGCTGGCCTGCAGTCGTTCGCACGGCAGCGTCGAGGAACAACATATGCTGGCGCGGTTGGGGCCGCACGAGCGCCTGCCGCTAGGCTCGTCGCTGAAGTTCCTGCGCCTTGCCAGCGGCGCTGCCGATGTGTATCTGCGCATCGGGCCGACCTCGGAATGGGACACCGCCGCCGCGCAGTGCATTCTCGAACAAGCCGGCGGCGCGGTGCTGGATCTGGCCGGCCGCGCGCTGCGCTACAACTGCAAGGACTCGCTGCTCAATCCGAGCTTCATCGCCATTGCCGATCCCGCGCGCGACTGGCTGCGCCAGCTTGGCATCACCGAGGACAGTCACGCCCATGAATGATGGCCCGCGCTATGACACCGATGCCCTGCTGGCGATCATGGCACGCCTGCGCGATCCGCAGCACGGTTGCCCATGGGATGTGCGGCAGGATTTCGACTCCATCGCGCGCTACACGCTGGAGGAAGCCTATGAGGTCGTCGATGCCATCGAGCGCCGCGACTTCGATGATGTGTGCGATGAGCTGGGCGACTTGCTGCTGCAGGTGGTGTTCCACGCGCGCATGGCCGAGGAAGCCGGGCATTTCGCCTACGCCGATGTGGTGCAGGCCATCGGTGACAAGCTGGTGCGCCGGCATCCGCACGTGTTCGGCGACGCGCATTACGGTGACGTCGAGGCGCAGACGCGCGCCTGGGAAGCGATCAAGGCCGCGGAGCGCCGCGCACGCGGTGACGACGCGCCTGACAGTGTGCTCGATGGCGTTTCGCGCGGACACTCCGAATGGCAGCGTGCGTTCAAACTGCAAGAACTCGCCGCGACGGTCGGTTTCGACTGGCCCGGCCCCGGCCCGGTACTGGACAAGCTCGACGAGGAAATGGCCGAGCTGCGCGCCGAGTTCACGACAGGCACGGCAATTCCAGCCGACACCGCGCGCATCGAGGATGAACTCGGCGACATGCTGTTCGTCGCGGTCAATCTCGCGCGCCACGCGCGCATCGATCCGGCGCGCGCGCTGCGCCGCGCCAACGCCAAGTTCGAGCGCCGCTTCCGCGCCATGGAGCGTATCGCGCGCGAGCGCGGCCTGGACATGGCGCAACTCGACCTCGCCGCGCAGGATGCGCTGTGGGACGCGGTCAAGGCCGAGGAACGCGGCGCGCGCTGATCACGAACGCGATGGCAGCCGAGCGTGCCCAGCCTGTTGGCGCCAGCCCCCAGTGACTGCAGCTCGACCAGCGTGCAGACTGGACAGCGGTTTGCGCGTACCGACGAGGCCGAGCAGCGTGACCGCGATCACCGTGATCAGCAGCAAGCTGGCGTTCTTTTTCGGCTTGGTGCCGCTGACCGTGGTACTGCTGATCATCTACATCACGCTGTATTTCACATGAACGCGGACGAACTGACGTAACTGGCGACGCCGTTTTTCTATGCGCGGCGCGGGTGCAGCGAGGGTCATGACATCGGGCTCGATATCGCGTGGCGCCTAGCGGAGCCCCTCGGTTGGGAAGTCGGTTTCACCAGCGAGTTGAACGCGGGTATCACGGTCAGCGTGCGCCCTCCGTACGCGCATTTGGCCGAGGATTGAGCGCCAGCATCACAGAGGCCTGCGGCGCGGCGCGGGATGTCGTGTGCCGCTGATGTTGGCATGATGCGCGGCATCGCAATTTCGCGCCGAGTGATGTCGATGACCGCCAGCCACAAACCAACGCTGTTGATCCATGGTGGTGCCGGCGCCATTCCCGAGGTGTTGAATGATGAGGAAGCGCGCGCCATCCGAGCGGCACTGACGGATGCATTGAGCGTAGGCTACGCGCTGCTCGAAGATGGGAAACCGGCGCTTGATGCGGTGGTCGCCGCGGTCAGCGTGCTGGAGGATGCGCCCTGGTTCAACGCTGGCCATGGCGCCGTGTATACGCACGATGGTCGGCATGAACTGGACGCGGCGGTCATGGACGGCGCCACGCTGCGCGCCGGCAGCGTGGCGGGGCTGCGCCATGTGCGCAATCCCGTGCAACTGGCGCGCGCGGTGATGGAGCACTCGCCGCACGTGATGCTGGCTGGTGCGGGCGCCGAGGACTTCGCGCGCAAGGTTGGCGCGACCCTTGTCGAACCCGGTTACTTCGATACGCCTGTGCGTTATCAGCAATGGCGTGATTATTTGCGTGCAGCGCGGGTACATGAGACCGCACCCTCCACGAATCATTTCGGCACGGTCGGTGCGGTCGCGCTTGATGCATGTGGGCAACTGGCTGCGGCGACCTCGACCGGCGGCATGACCGGCAAGCGCTGGGGACGCATTGGCGATACACCAGTGGTCGGTGCTGGTACCTATGCCAATGCGCGCGCCGCGGTGTCCTGCACCGGCTGGGGCGAGTTTTATTTGCGCATCTGCGCGGCGCACAGCATTTGCGCGCGCATCGCGGCGGGCGAAACGCCCGATGCCGCCGCGAGCGCCGTGATCATGCAGCAGATTCCTGCGCTGGGTGGCAGCGGTGGCGCCATCGCGCTGGCGGCGGATGGTCGCTTTGCGTTGCCGTTCAATACCGCGGGCATGTATCGCGGCAGCATGGATGCCGCAGGCGCAGCGCGGATCGCGATTGGACGCGGGGCGCTGCGGATTTGCAGTCCGCGCTGAGCGCGAGCCTTCAGGCGATGGTTTTTCCGCCACGCGCGCGCGGTTTTGCAGCAGCACTCGCGCGCGCCACGGACTTGCTATTGGGCGTGCTGCCGCCTTGTATCGGTTTTCTGGTTGCCGTCGCACGTTGCGCGGGTTTGTCTGACGTGGCCGCGCGTTGTGCGACTTTGCCGTGGCGCAGATCCAGCCGGCGTTCGTCGCGGAACGCGGTCATGTAGTCGGCCAGTTCCTGGCGGAAAGCCTTGCTGGCCACGGTGCGCGGGGTGCTGCTGCGCGTCAGTGCGCGGTCCATGCGTTGCAGCAGATCGTAGTCGTGGTAATCGCGGTAGGGCTTGAGGTCGAGATCGTCGGGGACTTTCTTCAGGCGCTCATCGCCGATCGATTTGACGTATTTCTGCATGAAACGGTCGTAAGCGCGCCACGCGACGCGGTCGGCATGCACGGCGGCTTCCTCGGCGCGGGTCGCGATCTGGTGCGCATGCAGATAGTGCAAATCGAGTTGATCGATCAGGGTTTTCTCGACCTCTTCGTGCAGGATCAGATAACGATCCACCTCGATGTCACGGCCGCGATAGCGAAAGCTCTTTGGCAGGTGGCGATCGATGTAGATGGTCTTGCCGTCCTGGCTGTAGCCGGCGAGATAGGGAATATCGTGGTTGCGGTCAAGCTTTTTCACGCGGCGCAGGATGGCGTCCAGCGCGCGCTCCATCATCAGACTGGACACGAACCAGTCGGGCGCATGCAGCTTGCGGTGCGGAGCGGATGGATGACAACTGGCGGAAGGCATCGTGGTATCCGGCGCGTGGCGGTGGTGCCTGCACGATACTCGCGAAGCCGCGAGTGGTGTCAGTCAGTTCATGTCGCGGCGATTTACAGATTGGTGAGTTGGCCGGCCGCAGCCCTTGGCGGAAGATCGCGGCCGGCCGCGCGCATCAGCGCTGGCTGACCACGGTGATGTTGCCATGGTTGTCGACACGCACGATGTCGCCGTCGCGAATGCCGGAGGCATCCTGTACCTGCACGCGTTGCGTGTTGCCATTGGCCATGCGCACGTGAATCACGTACACCGTGTTCTGCCCTCCCTGACCGATGCGATTGCCGGCGTAGCCGCCGCCGACCGCTCCAGCGATGGTAGCGAGCGTCTTGCCGCGGCCGCCGCCGACCTGATTGCCGAGCAGACCGCCAACCACGCCGCCGAGGATCGTGCCTGCGATCTGGTGGTTGGCGCCTTGCGAGATCAGGGTTTCGACCCGCACGACGCGCCCGCAGTCGTAGCAGCGCACGTAAAAGGCACCGTTGCGAGTAATCACGCTTTGCGCCTGGACGGGCACGGCCATCGCCATCGCGCTGGTGATCAAGGCCATTCCGGCAAGTGCGAGCAGAGCTTTGTTCATGGGTTTTCCCTCTGGTGGAGTGACGCGGCGACGACTGGATGGGTCACCGGGTATACGGTCGTCGAGATGCTGCGACCGAAGCAGCAGAACCGCCAGCGTCGCAGGCGGATGGGCCTGGGGATGACGGGCGATTCCACGCTTGATTCTAGTGATTCATGCGTAATGTTTCGGTGCGGTAACCGGCATTGCCATTGCAATGGTGTTCAGATCTTGCGGCAGTCGGGTAAAAGTTCTGCTATCGTTGTCGACACTGTGTTTGCAAGGTCCTCAAGCGCGGGCCCGATGCTGATTGATCCAAAGATCTGCTCCATCGCTACGCTCCTGTTCCATGCACACCCAGTAAGTCGGCGTTGCAGTGCGCCTCGCCTCATTTTTGTTTACCAGGAGTGTTTCATGTCGGATCGTCAGATCGGCACCGTAAAGTGGTTCAACGACGCCAAGGGTTTCGGCTTCATCAGTCGCGACGATGGCCCGGATGTGTTCGTGCATTTCCGCGCCATCCAGGGCAATGGCTTCAAGTCGCTCAAGGAAGGCCAGCAGGTCAGCTTCAAGGTTGTGCAGGGCCAGAAGGGTCTGCAAGCCGATGAGGTTCAGGCCGTCTGAGGCTTTTGCGCCCGGCCCAGCCGGGTTCGGGCGCAACAAGGGCCGGCGCAAGCCGGCCCTTTTCATGTGCGCCCGGCACGGGCGCACTCTTGCAGGTACTTCGCCGCAGCTTGCGTGGCTGGCGAAGCTCAGCCTTGCAGCGGTTGGCGCTGCGGCAGCGGGTTGGCCTGCACCTGATCACGGCCATTGCGCTTGGCCGCATACATCGCCTGATCGGCGCGCCCGAGCAGTTGCGGCAAGGATTCGCCCAGCTGCGCCTCGGCCGCACCAATGCTCACGGTCAGGCCGGGCAGATCGGTGCTGATGGCGAGGCGCCGTAGCCGCACCGCCTGCAGCAGGCGCTCGGCCACGCCCAGCGCCTGCGACAGGCTCTGGCCCGGCAGCAGCACCATGAATTCCTCGCCGCCATAGCGGCCAAGCAGATCGTCCTCGCGCAGTTCCATGCGCATCGTGCGCACCAGGGCAACCAGCGCCTGATCCCCAGCCTGATGTCCGGCGTGGTCGTTGAGGCGCTTGAAATGATCGAGATCGATGAACAGCACGCTCAGTGGCCCGCTCCCCAGCTCCAGCATTTCCTGCAGACGCGTCAGCAGCGCACCGCGGTTGAGCGTGCCAGTCAGGGCATCGACCTCGGCTCTGTGCAGGGCCTGACGATGGTCACGACGTGCGGCCAGCGTGCGGTCGGCGAGACCGGCGATCAGCACCAATGCTTCAAACGCCGCTGCAGCCAGGCTGGCGCGCTGCAACCACATCCATGATTGCAGCAGATCGAACGACTGCAGGCTGTCGCACACAGTGAGCACAACCAATGGCGACCAGCCAAGCAGAAAAAATCCCGCGTAACGGCTGCCGCGTGACCAGGCAAGAATCAGCAGGATCAGCACGCTCGGGCCGGCCAGTACTACGACCGGATTCTGCAGCCAGCCGCCAAGCGCGCGCGGCGCCGCCCATGGCGCCAAACTGAGCAGCGCGATGGCGATGAACAGTCCTGCCAATACCTGCACCAGCCGGCGCGACCAGGGCAGGTGGTGGTACAGATCGGCAAAGCGCGCGGCGAACAGGATGCTCGCGGCACCCGCGATCCCGCCCGCCACGCGCGCGACCATGGCCGGATCCCGTGCCACCCAGCCAAGTTGCAAGGGATGAAACGCATAGCCCATGCTGACCGCGCTCAGCAACGCATAGGCCAGCACGTACACGGCGTAGAGCAGATAGGCGCGATCGCGCAGCAGCATGCCAAACCAGAGGCCCATCAGGCTCATCACCACCAGCACGGTGAGCGCACTGCTGACAAAAGCCAGCCAGCCACTGGCTTGCTGTGCCCACGACTGCGGCGTGCGCAGCGCGAAATGCATGGAGCTGCCCAACCAGGGGTTGGGCTGGAAAAACAGCCACAGCGGCGCGTCGCCGCGCAGATTTTCGAGGCGAAAGGCCAACTGCCCGGGCGTATGCAGTGCACCTTGATCCAGATCCTCCAGCGCCTGCCGCTGCGGCGCCTGACCCGCCGCGTGCAGATCGACCACGCCCAGCCCGGGTTGATCGATCACCAGCATCCACTCGCCCGTGGGCCACGCACCCGCCGCTGGCAACAGGCGTACCCAGGTGCCACGGGAGCCGCGCGGTAGATGCACCAAGCCACGGGTGTCGAATGTCTGCAGCGTGCGCGCCGTGGCCGCATCGGGTGGCTGCGCAGAATTCTTTTGCTGCGCGGGTGCCATCATCCAGGCGCCACGCAGGATCACTTGCGTCGCGCGCGCAGGTGGCGCCAGCGCGCACAGCAGCCCCAGCGCCATGAGCACGCCCAGAAAAATCCAGCTTGAATTGGAGTGCGGCATCAGAATAAACATTCTCTGCGCGGTTCGTGCGGTTGAATCAAGCAAGGCATGTGCCGCACCAGCCCGATCGGAGTACCTGCATGTCAGCGGATCAGGAAATCATGACGACGATCACGCTGTCCAGCGCGCCACGGCTGATCCCGGTGCGGGCCACGGACGGCGCGACGGCGCAAATCAGTCTGGTGCCGCCGAACGGCGCGCAGTGCGGCCTGCTGTGGCTTCCGGCCATGGGTGTCGCGGCGCGGCACTATGCACCCTTGGCCGCACATTGCGGGGAGCAGGGCATCGCCTGCGCCGTGCACGAGTGGCGCGGCATCGGCAGCAGTTCGCTGCGCGCCGGTCGTACGCGGAATTGGGGTTATCGCGAGTTGCTGCGCGACATCGGCACCAGCTTCGCTGCGGCGCGCGCGGCGGCGCCCGGCTTGAGCTGGCTGCTGGGCGGGCACAGCCTCGGCGGGCAACTCGCGCTGTTATTCATCAGTCAGACCCCCGCGCCGATCAGGGGTCTGGTGCTGATTGGCAGCGGCACTCCGTACTGGCGCAACTTTCGCTGGCCGTTGCGCTGGCCGCTGCGCGCGGCATTCACGCTGGCACCTCTTGTCGCCGGAGCGTGGGGCTACTATCCGGGGCGGCGTCTCGGCTTCGGTGGCAATGAATCGCGCGGCGTGATCCGCGACTGGACACGCAGCGCGCGCAGCGGGCGTTACTGCATCGTAGGCCAGACTAGAGCTGCCGAAGCCGCGCTGGTGGACGTGCGCCAACCGGTGCTGGTGCTGCATGCGCGCGACGATCGGCTGGTGCCACAAGCGGCGATCGATCACCTGCTGGCCAAGCTGCCCAACGCGCCGCGCGAACAGGTCCAGCTTGACGCCGCGGATTTCGGTACGCGCTCGATTGGCCACTTCGGCTGGATGCAGGCGCCACAACCGGTCGCGCGCGTCATTGCCGCGTGGACCGCGCGGCTGGCGTGAATGCTGCGTTTCGGCCACGGCAACGGTCGCCGCGCAGTCGCCGGGACCGGGCTGCGATACTTGATCCATGATCCGTCATGCGGCGGTGCGCCGCGCAGGCGGGCTTGAAAGTCGCGGCGGCGGCCCGCTTGCTGCATATCTTGCTGCATACATTGACCAAGGAACTTGCATGTTTTTGTTCTCCACTTTTCAGCAGCGCGAGCTGAGCCTGCGCAATCGCATCGTGGTCTCGCCCATGTGCCAGTACTCGGCGCGCGATGGTGTGCCGGATGACTGGCATTTCGTGCATCTGGGCACGCGTGCCGTCGGTGGCGCCGCGGTAGTGTTCACCGAGGCCACGGCCGTGGCTGCGGAAGGCCGCATCTCGCCGGCCGACACCGGCATCTGGAATGACACGCAGCAGCACGCTTGGGCGCGCATCGCGGCGTTCATCAGCGCGCAGGGCGCGATCCCCGCGATGCAACTGGCGCATGCCGGACGCAAGGCCAGCACCGCCGCGCCGTGGGACGGTGGCAAGGGCGTGGACGATGCCGATGGCGGCTGGCAGCCGCTGGCGCCCAGCGCGCTGGCATTTCGCGCCGACTATCGCCAGCCGCGAGCACTCGATGCCGCCGACATCGCCGCGCTGGTGCAGCAGTTCGCGGTGGCGGCGCAGCGCGCGGATGCCGCGGGTTTCGGCCTGATCGAGCTGCACGCCGCGCACGGCTACCTGCTGCATCAATTTCTCTCGCCGCTGAGCAATCAGCGTGACGGCCGCTACGGCGGCAGCTTCGACAATCGCATCCGTTTGCTGCTGGAAGTGACCGCCGCGACGCGCGCCGCGTGGCCGGCGCACAAGCCGCTGTGGGTGCGCATCTCGGCCAGCGACTGGGTGGAAGGCGGCTGGGACATCGAGCAAAGCATCGCGCTGTGCCGGCAGTTGCGCGAGCGCGGCGTGGATTTGATCGACGTGTCTTCCGGCGGGCTGGATATGCGGCAGCAGATCGTGTTGGGGCCGGGTTATCAGGTTGAATTTGCCGCGCGCATACGCGCTGAGGCCGGTATCGCCACCGGCGCGGTGGGCATGATCACCGACGCGCAGCAGGCCGAAACCATCCTCGTCACGCGGCAGGCCGATGTGATTCTGCTGGCGCGCGAGCTGCTACGCGATCCCTACTTCCCGCGCCGCGCCGCGCAGGCGCTTGGGGTCACGCTCACGTCGCCGCAGCAATATCTGCGCGCCTGGTGAGCCGCGCGCCGCAGCGACAACCTTCGGAGCCTGCCCATTGAATCCACGCAGTGTTTGCTGATCACAGGCCGCCAGCACGATCTTGGCGATCATGGCCGGCGAACTGGTGATCGAGTTGGGCGAGCGCATCGAGCAAGTCAAGCGCGACTGGAGCGTGGGACGCATGGGCGTCGTGCCCAGCGAACACGAGTTCATCCCGCTGCCGACGCGCCGATCGCCCACGTTGTCGTGCATGTGCCCAATTTCTCAGGCGCCAATCGGTGCCTGGCTCAGCGCAGCGGGCAGTTGCGTGAAGGCATGGTTGAGCCCGGCATGCACTACCTCGCCGGGATTGACGCGCAGCGCTTTGAGAATGCCGTTGGTGCAGTCGTTGCTGGGTGTGGGTTTGCAGTTTGACCATTGATGCGCGTGCGCTGGATGCCAATTGCTGCGGCTGCCATAGCCGATGGCGAAATAGCTGCCAGCGTGCAGGCCGGCAATGCGGTAGTGGTCGCTGCCGACCGGCACCGCGACACAGCGGCTAGGGCCGGTTTCGGCGTTGACCGCGCAGACGCGCAGCGGGGCATGCCCGCGCGCGCGGATCATGCCCTCGAGCGCGCCAGTATCGATGCTGGCGCCAGCCTTGCGCGCATTGGCCGCCACCGGCGTCCAGTGCACGTAGGCGAGCTCGCCGGCCAGATCGTTGCGCTGGCTGACCCGCAATTCGCGTTTGCCGCCCAGATCCGCCTGCCACTGCAGTTTGCCGGTGGACACCAGTCTGGCCTCGGGGAAATGTGTTTGCGCGGCCTGGCGCACGGCGTCCACGCCGGCGGGCGAGACCAGTTTGAGCATGCGCTCGCCGTTGGCGTTGTGCAGCAGATAAAACTCCTCCACGCCCAGCCCGAGCACGTTGATCGGTTGGCGCATCACGCAGTCGAGCGTGCTGCCGCCGGCGTAGTGTTCCAATCGGCAGTCGAGGTTGTGGTTGTTGTCGAGCGTGCGCATCAGCCGCGCCGGTGGCTGGTTGATGGCAGCCCAGTCCTTGCCAGCGAGCATGTCGCGCAGGTTGGCGGCGCTCGCGGTCGCCGCGACCGCGGCCAGAGCCATGAACAGCAGAGTGCGTTGCATGATGTTCTCCTCGACGGGCCAATGAATGCCGCTATGGACCCGCGTGCTGGCGGCGTGGTTCCGGTCGCGCTAGGGTGTGTTTCGTGGGTATTCACACCGTCGGGGCCGTTCATGGCGCGTTTCAGCAGTTTTGCCGAGTTCTATCCGTTTTATCTGGGCGAACACCGCAATAACGTGTGCCGACGATTGCATTTCATCGGCAGTTGCATCGTGCTTTTGCTGTTGTTGATTGCGTTGCTGACGCGCGATGCGTGGTGGCTGCTGTTGCTGCCTGTCGTGGGATACGGGTTTGCCTGGATCGGGCACTTCTTCTTCGAGAAGAATCGCCCGGCAACATTTCAGTATCCGTGGTACAGCCTCATCGGCGACTGGCGCATGTTCATCGATGTGCTGCGCGGACGCGTGCGCTTGTAGCCTCAGCGATAAACAGCGTGACACGCGGCACAGCGTGCGCCGATCTGGCGCGCGGCCACTCGCAGGGCAGGGCAGGACGCGGGATTCAGCGCGCGCGCCGCGGCAAGTCGGGCATCAAGCTTCCGTGCATAGGCATGGAAGCGCGGATCGACGTTGCCCGGATTGAGCGCCGGTTCGATCTGCTCGCTCATGCGCGTCATCCACAGCAGGTTGGCACTGTTGTTGGCGGCCACGCATTGGTTCTGATCCAGCGCACGCCGCAGCGCGCCGTAGTGCTGTTGCATCACCGCCATGACGCCACGCGGGTAGGCATCACGCGCCGCCAGCACCTTGCCGATCTGGCTCATGCCCAACGCTCCAACCGCCAGCCCAATCAGGAATACCAGTGCAAAGCGCATCGCGTGTGTCCGAAGAAAATGGAAATGATAGCCGGGTGCGGATTGCGCCGAGCTTGCGCTTTGCCCATAGTGGCTCTGCTGTTAGCCTCGCTGCCCCATGGGCAACATCAATCAGCGTTTTGCAGGCATCGCGCGCCTGTACGGCGCGACGGCGATGCGGCGCCTCGCCACGGCGCGCGTGGCGGTGGTCGGCGTCGGCGGCGTCGGCTCCTGGGCCGCCGAGGCACTGGCGCGCAGCGGTGTGGGCGCGCTGCGTCTGATCGACGCCGATGAGGTGTGCATCAGCAACACCAATCGCCAATCGCACGCGCTGGAGGGCAATTACGGCAAGCCCAAGGTGGCGGTGCTGGGCGCGCGGCTGCGGGCGATCAATCCCGATGTGCGCCTTGAGCTGATCGAACGCTTTCTGACCACGAAGCAGATGGATCTTCTGGCTGACTGCGATCTGGTGCTCGATGCCTGCGATGCACTGGCGGTGAAAGTGGCCCTGATCGCGCATTGTCGACGCATCAAGCAACCCGTGGTCACGGTGGGTTCGGCGGGTGGTCGCATTGATGCAGCGCGGGTGCAGGTGCGCGATCTTTCGCGCACCGAGCACGACGCGCTACTGGCCCTGGTGCGCAAACGTCTGCGTCAACAGCATGGCTTTCCGCGCAACCCCGAGCGCTATTTCGGCATCGCCGCCGTGTACTCGATGGAGAACGTGCGCCGCCCGCCGGACGGTTCCGTCGCGGGCGCGGGCGTGAACAGCAGTCTCGATTGTGGCGGCGGCCTCGGTGCGGTCACGCATGTGACCGGCACGTTCGGTTTCGTCGCCGCCGGCAAAGCGCTGGAGTTGTTGTTGCGGTTGCGCCGGGAGTAGAAAGTTGGAAGTTGGAAAAGCGTGCGCGCGTGCCATTGAGCTAGCACATAGCCACTTTCCACTTCCATTTTCAGCTAATGCATGCCCGCGCCCGCCGCGGTGTTGAACGGCGGCCTGGACAGCCAGATCAGCGGGATGATGACGATGAACAGCCAGCCGAACAGCCAGAACACATCGTTGACCGCCAGCGTGTAGGCGTCCTTGTTGACGATCGTGTCGATCAGACCGAAACCGGGGGCTCCGTGCAGGCCCAGCGCATGCATCTTGTCGATGTAATCCACCGCGCCGGGATTGCCCAGGCTGACGTGTTCCGCGAGCACCGCGTGGTGGTATTCGGCGCGGTGCTGCCACAGCGTCACCGTGACCGCCGTGGATACGCTGGAGGCGAGGGTGCGGAAGAAATTGGCCAGGCCCGAGGCCGATGCGATCTGATCGGGGCGCAGTCCGGCGATGATGATCTGGTTGAGCGGAATGAAGAAGAACGCGATCGCGATGCCCTGTACAAGGCGCGGCTCGACCAGTTGCCAGAACGTGGAGTCGGTATTGAAACCGGCGAACCAGAACGAGGTCCATGCGAACACGATGAACGCGAAGCTCACCGCCGCGCGCAAATCCATGCGATTGAGATTGCGTCCGACCAGCGGCGACAGCACCACCGCCAGCAGGCCGACCGGCGCGGTGGCCAGCCCGGCCCATTCCGCGGTGTAGCCCAGCGTGGTTTGCAGCCACAGTGGATACACCACGTTGATGCCGAAAAAGCAGAACATGCCCACGGTCAGCGCGAGTACGCCAATGGTGAAGTTGCGGTACTTGAACAGGCGCAGATCGACCACTGGATGCCGGTCGGTGAGTTCCCAGACGATCAGGAAACTGAGGCACACCAGCGCGGTCAGCCCCAGCGTGAGGATCAGCGGCGAGGCGAACCAGTCCATGTTGTTGCCGTTGTCGAGCATGAATTGCAGCGAGCCCACGCCGGCGGCCAGCAACACCAGGCCAACGATGTCGATCGGTACCTTGAAGGTTTTCGACTCGCGCCCGCGCATCAGTGTCAGGGTCAGCAGCCCGGCGGCCAGCCCGACCGGAATGTTGATCAGGAAAATCCACGATTAGTGCAGGTTGTCGATGATGTAGATGTAGCCGCCCGGCATGGAGGTGTAAGTCGGAACCCATGGAAATTCCGTCACGTAAACCTGAGCTGTCGGGAAACAGTCGTTTTATGACACCACGAGTATCACTAGGGAAACTCTGAACAAGTCCCCGCGGTTGCGGTCTGAGTGAAGTCCCTCCCGCGAGCGCGCCGCCGATGACCCAGATGAGCTTTTCCGAGGCCGAGTACGCGGGCAAGCGCAAGCAGACGCGGC
>NZ_JBTSRB010000033.1:0-34161 GCF_054637675.1 Metallibacterium sp. | reverse complement strand
GAGCCTGCCGAAGACGCGCTCGGGCAAGATCATGCGCCGCATCCTGCGCAAGATCGCCGAGAACGCCCCCGATCAGTTGGGCGACATCTCGACCCTGGCTGATCCCTCGGTGGTGCAGAGTCTGGTCAGCGAGCGGCTGATCCGGTGAATACTGGCACCGAACGTGGTCGACATCGTGCCGCCACACGGTCGCGGACCGCGCGCGCAGCGGCGTGGACACACTGAGCGAAGCCACGCACATGCGAACCTTGTTGCTGACCGAGGCATGGTGGCGCTGGCGTGCGCGTCATGGCTTGGCGCCGGGTCGGTTGCACTGCGCGCTCGCCGTGTGGCGTCTCGGACTGCCCGTCATGGGCGCGACGGCCGCAGGCTTTGTGCTGGTGTGGCTGCTGCCCAATGTGGCTTTGCTGTGCGCGCGCTACCCACTGTTTCCGCTGCTGTTGCTGGCCGCATTCGCTGCACGCGGTGGGCTCACCACAGCGCATGCGCTGCGTGTCGCGGCGGCCGAGCATTGGCTACAGGCACTGCCGCTGTCTGCGGCGTGGCGGCGCACGCACGCATGGTTGCTCGCCAGCCTGCGCGCATTTGCGCGCGCAGTGCCGCTGTGGCTGGCGCTGTATGTGGCGGCGTTTTGCGTGGCGCCGCACGTGGCGCCCGCCGCGGCTGGTATCGCCGCCAGCGTCATGCTATTGGCTGGCACCTGCGGCAGTTTGCTGGGCATGTGGCGCGCGCGCGCTCAACTCGCACCAAACGCCATGCCGCGTGCCTACCCCGTTGTAACCCCGTGCGCCGCGCACACCAGCGCCAGTGTTGCCTCGCTGCACGCCATGCTGTGGTGTTGGCAACTGCGGCGCCTCGGACATCTGCGCCCCGATCGCCACAAGCTGTTGCTCGCCGTGTTGGCACTGATGCTACCCATGGGCACGCCGCTTGGCGCCGCGCTGTCCATACTCGCTTTCGCCTGGCTGATGGCCAGCGCACTCGACGTGCTGGCCATCAGTCGCGCGACGCTGCTGCATGTGCTCATGCTCACCCAGGCCTGCACCACCACGCCACGGCGCTGGCTGCTGGTGCACCTGCCACTGCCCTTGCTGGTGATTGTCGGTGGCAGCCTGCTTGCGGCGACAGCTACGCGCGCGCTGAGCTTGGTAACCTCATGGCTGCTCACGGCACTGCTGTTGCTGCTTGTCTTCTGCGGCGCCGGGTTGTTGCCGTTGGTAATGCAACTGTTGCGGCAGCGGCAGCGGCTTGATCCGTGGCGATGAACCCCGCGCCAGCGCTGCTGGAGGTGCGCGGGCTGTGTGTCGGACGCGGCGCGCAACGCATTCTCGATGCCGTCGATATAGGTATTGCCAGCGGCGAAATCGTCGCGCTGCTGGGTGCCAACGGCGCCGGCAAGACCACGTTGGCGCGTTGCGTGGCCGGGTTGATGCGGCCCCAGGCGGGTTCTGTGTGGCTCGACGGCGCGCGCGTGGACAGCGCGCACCCGGCCAGCCGCAGCGCGCTCGGCATGGCGGTCAACCACTGGCTGTTGCCGCTGGAACTCAGCGGCAACGAATGCGTGCAATTGTTCGCGCGCGGCCAGGGCCAGCCTGATCACGCGCGTGCCGCCGCGCCCTTGCTGCTGGCGTTGGGCCTGGATGCGACCCTGCTGGCGCAGTCGCTGGGTCGTTATTCCATGGGCATGCGGCAGAAGCTCGGCTTGGTGCTGGGCATGCTGGGCAGTCCGCGTCTGCTCGTGCTGGACGAAACGTTGAGCGGCTTGGATGCCGCGAGCCTGGCCGCTGCCGAGGCGCAGTTGCGCGCGCGCTGCGCGCACGGCGCCGCGGTACTGTTGGTGACGCATGCCGTGGAGCATGCCGCACGCTTTGCCGATCGCCTGTTGCTGTTGCATGCAGGACGTATTGTTGGCGCGTGGCGACGCGATGAGCTCGCTGCGCTGGCCGGGCAGGGACATGACTTATTGCAGGTGCTGGGAGCAGCCACGGCGACTCCGGCCGGCTCAGGGGATGCAGGATGAGCGCCATGCTCAACTCGCGCACAATGATCCATTGTTGGCTGACGCCATGGTCGGCCGCCAGCGGCTGGATTTGGGTGCGCGCCACGCTGGCCGAGGCGCTCGAGGTGGACCCCGCAGTACTGCTGATCGCGCGCGACGCGCGCGGCAAGCCGCAGCTCGGCGGCGTGCTCAACGACTGGCACTTCAGCCTCAGTCACAGCGGCGGCTGGGCGCTGTTGGTGCTGGCGCATGTGCAGGCCGTGGGCGTGGATCTGGAATCGCCGCGACCGCGACCGCGACTGCTGGCGCTGGCGCAGCGCTACTTCACCGCCGCCGAAGCAGACATCTTGCACAGCCTCCCCGAGGCCGAACGCTTGCAGGCGTTTTACGCGCTGTGGACCGCCAAGGAAGCGGTGCTGAAAGCGGCCGGCGTCGGCATCGGCTATGGCCTCGCCAGGGTAGGCATGGCTTGGCGCGCGGCGGGCTGGGACGTCAATCGATTTGCGGGCGCGTTGGCGCCGGCGGCGGCTTGGCAGCTCCATCGCCTGGCGCTGCCCGCACCACTGATTGGGCATATTGCATGGCGTGGTCCGGAACGATTGATTCGTTTGATGGAATCGGCTGACTGACCGACTTGGTTGCGCGGCTCTGCCGGCCCTGCTGGGCTTGCGCGGTACTGGGCGGAACTTTTCGGCTGGCGCCGCACTCTCAGTTACGCATCTCCTGCCGTGACCGTACCGCGAGACGTAACCGGTGTGACACGGATTCAAAGCGCGCTACTGGCGCGCTTTTTTTTGCTGGGCGTGTTTTGGTGCATGCCAATCACTGGCATGCTTGCCGGCGCCGGCCCCGGATAATGCCATGACCCAGCTCAGCGTCAACATCAACAAGATCGCGGTGTTGCGCAATTCGCGCGGCGGCGATGAACCCTCTGTCCTGCAGGCCGCGCGCGCTTGCATCGCGGCCGGCGCGCAGGGCATCACCGTGCACCCGCGCCCGGATCTGCGCCATATCCGCCCACAGGATGTTTTGGATCTGGCGGAGCTGTGCCATGGCCGGGCGGAATACAACATCGAGGGCAACCCGTTCGCGCCGCCGCGCGGGGCTTATCCCGGCCTGCTTGAACTGGTGCGCGCCACGCACCCCGCGCAAGTGACCCTGGTGCCAGATGGCGATGCGCAGCTCACCTCGGACCATGGCTTCGCGCTGCCCGGCGATATCGTCAAACTGCAGCCGCTGGTCGCGGCGCTGCGCGCGCACGCCGGACGTGTTTCAGTTTTCGTGGATGCCGGCGCTACGGATTTCACGGCGTTGGCCGGCATCGGCGTGGCACGCATCGAAATCTATACCGGCCCCTATGCCGAAGCCTGCGCCGCGGGTGATTGCAGCGGCGCGCTGAATGCCTGTGTGCGCACGGCGCGGGCGGCACGCGCGGCGGGGCTGATGGTCAACGCCGGGCATGATCTGGATCAGCGCAACCTGCTGCTTTTGCGCACGGCCATTCCCGATCTGGCGGAAGTCTCGATCGGCCATGCCTTGATCGGCGAAGCCCTGTACGTGGGCCTCGCACCCACCGTGCGCGCTTATCTGGCACTGCTGCGCGACTGAGCGGTTGGGCGCAGCGCAAACGCAAAGGGCGCCGCGTGACGCCCTTGCGGATGCAACATCTTGTCCGACGGCTTAGCCCCCGCCCTGATCGGTGTTTTCGAAGCCGATCTTTTCCAGCCCAGCCCTCTTGGCGTCGGCCAGCACCGCAGCCACGTTCTGATATTCGACGTTGGGCGAGGCGTTGATCTGCAGCTCGGGTTGCGGATTCTTGACCGCAGTGACCGCCAGCTGTGCCTTCAATTCGGAGATCGTCACCGGCAGGCTGTTCCAGAAAATCGAGCCGTCGGCGCGAATCTGCAGCTTGATCGGCTCCGGCGGATTGAGCGGCGGTTGCACATTGCGGTTGGGCTGCGGCAGATCGATGCGGATGCGGTGCGTCAGCATCGGCGCGGTGATCATGAAGATGATCAGCAACACCAGCATCACGTCGACCAACGGCGTGACGTTGATCTCCGCCATCGGGCCGCTGCTGCCACTCTTGCTGCTGAAAGCCATTGCTTGCTACCTCGTGGATCCGCCGGGCCGCGCGCCCGGCGCGGACTCAGTGTTTGCCGGTGGTGACAAAACCGATCTTGATGATGCCAGACTGCTTGGCATCGGCCAGGATCTTGGAGACTTCCTTGAAGCGGATCGAACGATCGGCGCGCAGGTGAATCTCGGGTTGCGGGTTCTTGGCCGCTTCCACGGCGAAGCGCGCGCGCAGCTCGTTCTGCGTCACCGACGAGTCGTTCCAGTACATGGCACCATCGTTCCTGACCGCCAAGTCGACCGACCCGCCATTCTGGGCCGGATTCGTTGTCGGGCTGGCGATGGGCAGCTCAACCTTGATCTTGTGTGCGGCCAGTGGCGCCGTGATCATGAAGATGATCAGCAGCACCAGCATCACGTCCACCAGCGGGGTGACGTTGATTTCGGACATCAGGGCACCGCTGTTGGCGCCCCCTCCGCTGCTCATTGCCATGGGTCGATCCTCTGCCTGCGCGGGTTATTACTTCTTGGCCGGGGCAGCAATTTCGCCGACGCGCGCACCGGTGGCGAAGAAATCGTGCAGGTCATGCGCGAATTCATCGAACTTGGCGTAGGTCACGCGATTCATGCGCACGAAGAAGTTGTAGGCAAACAGGGCCGGGATCGCGGTGCCCAGACCGATCGCGGTCATGATCAGCGCCTCGCCCACCGGACCAGCTACCGCGCCGATATCGGCCTGACCGGATGCGCCAATGGCAATCAGGGCGTGGTAGATGCCCCATACCGTGCCGAGTAGACCGACGAAGGGCGCCGCCGAACCGACCGTGGCCAGTAGGGTCAGGCCGGTTTCAAGGCGCATGCTCTCGCGGGCCACGGCTTGACGCAGCGCGCGATCGACGAACTCGGAGCGGCTCAGCGTCTGCGCGATGGCGCCACCCTCGGCCTTCTGGTGGTGCGAGGCCGCCTGCGCGCAGTCCAACGCAATCTTGGAGAATGGCTCGGAGGGCGGCTGCGCCTCCATGGCGCGAATCGCATCTTGCGGCGAAGGTGTATGCCAGAACGCATCAATCACCTTGTTCATGCGCGCGCGCACCTGACTGTTCTTGATCAGATTGAAAATGATGTAGTACCAGGACAGTACCGACATCACGATCAGCACGATGAAGACCAGCCATCCCAACCAGTCGAAGTTGTGGATCAACTGGTCAAAACCGGCCTGCTGCAGCGCATGGGCGTTGGCGTTGCCGCTCAGCGTCGGCAGCGGCGCGCCGGAAGGAGGAATGGCTGCGCCCTGGGCGGCCGACGAGGAGGTGGAGGCTTCTTGCAGCATGACACTACCCTTTGAGCAAACGTGGACGGGTTCGGTTAGAAACCGAGATTGCTTAGCTTGAACTGGACCGGGACTTTCACCCAACCGCCGACAGGCTTGCCATCCCTGCTGCCGGGGTTGAACTTCCATTTCCGTGCTGCCTCAATGGCGGCACGGTCGAGATCGCGATACCCACTGGACTGGTCAACCTTGACGTCCAGCACCGAGCCATCCGGGCCCACCAGTACCAGAAGGTACACCGTACCTTGCTGGTGTTGGCGCACAGCCGAGATCGGATAACGCGGCGGCTGCCGATCGTTATACGAAATATCCTGGCTGGGCGCGATGTCCACGGGTGCAGGGGGCGGTGCCGGCGGCGTGACCACGGCTGCCGTGGACATGGCGGACTGCTCCTGCACCGGCGGCGGCGGCGCCGGCGGCGGCGGCATCGGCGGCGGCTTGATGACCTGAATGATTTTCGGCGGCGGCGCCTTGGGCGGCACCGGCGGCGGCGGCGGCGGCGGCGGCGGCGGCGGCGGCGGCTTGATGAACTCCACCTGCACGATCTTTTCCTTCGCCTTTTCCTTCGCCTGCGGCGGCGCCGCTGGCGACAGCATCATCAGGATCGCGGCCACGTGGATCGCAATAGCTCCGGACAACGCCCAAGTGCGCTTCCAGTTGAATCGGGTTGCCCCGGATTGATCGGTACTCGACGCCATCATTCAACCAACAATGCTGAGTGCTTCATCGCCGGGCCCCGCGCGACCTTGGCTTGCGTCGCGAGGGTTCGAAAGCCCGCCACAGTACACGAGAATCATGACTGTGTATAGCGCGCGTTCAGCCTCAAACGAGGCCCGGACCCAGTGCTTGAATTACTTCTTGCCGCCGCGCAATTGCTTGAGCACTTTTTCGGCGGCGGCACGCGTTTCGGGATCCTGCGCGGCCTTCTCGAATGCGGCTGTTGCGGCCTTGCGATCTTTTAGCGCGAGGTCGGCGTTGCCGATCAGCGCCCACGCCGCACCCACGCGTTTGACACCGCGCTTGAGCGCCGTCTGCATCAAGCTGCGTCCCGCGGTGAATTTTTGATCCTGGATCAGCAACTGCGCACGCATGAAGTCCATATCACCGTCCTTCGCATAAGGCGAGGCCTTGGTCCACGCGGCCATGGCCTTGTCCTGCTCGCCAGCGACGTAGTCTGCGTCGCCGAGCAGCTTGTAGGCCTCCAGGCTCGGCGTGACGATCTTCTTGCTCAGACCTTCCTGCACCACCGCGGCGGCTTGCAGCGCGTTGGGCTTGGGGTTGTCCTGGTTCTGTGCGATATACAGGTACATCTTGGCCAGATTGATGTAGTCATCGTTGCTGGTGTAGAGCCCGCGCGCTTTGGCTGCAGCCATGACCTTGAGCGCCTTGTCGGGCTCCTTGGCCTGGATATAAACGCTGACCAGATTCTTGACCGCAGCCTTGTCATCGGGATTCTTCGCCACGACGGCCTCTTCCAGCTTGGCCGCCTGACTGTAATCGTTGAGGCCGAAGTAGCTGGCCATCAACAACTGGTTCCACGAGTCCGGGGCATCGGGCTTCAGCGCCAGCGCTTGTTTCATTGCCCCAATGGCATTCTGGTACTGGTTGAGCCGGTAGTAGATATTGCCTTCCAGCGCATAGGCCGCGCCGGATCGCTTGCCACCCTCGGTCATCCACTTTTGCAGCGTGGTCAGCGCCGGCTGCCACTGCTCGTCCTGCGCCTGGATCTGGGCGATGGTGAGCATGGTGTCGAAGTAATCGTCGTTGGACAGCGAATTCAGATCCAGTGCCTGCTGCAACAGTGGTATCGCGGCCTTGATGTTGCCAGCGTTCATCTGGATCTGGGCCAGGCCGCGCAGCGCCATGGCCTTGGCGTACTTACTGGATGAATCCTTCAATATCTTGTTGAGATCGCCCGTGGCCTTGGCGTCATCCTTGCTGTTGAGCGCGTTGAAGCCCGCTTGCAACATGCGCTGCTCGCGCTCGCTGCGCAGGTCGTTCTGCGGCTGCTCACGCTTGGCGTTGGGATACTCCGGCGCCTTCTTGGCGTCCTTGGCATTGGCGGCACCAACGGCCATCAAGGCCAAGGCCAGCAGCAACAGGAACTTGGACAGGGAACGAACTTTCATGCTGACCTCACGGGGGAGAGGACGCCGCAGCGTGCGGGGTGGGAATACGAAGGGTAATCGCTGGCGCGCATTCCGCCAAGTTGCGCCGCGGCAGGCATGCGTTGCATACGAATACACACGGCGTCGCGCACCGCCCCGACCAAGGCTGCGCGCTTGCACGCGTCCGTCAAATATCGAGATTGGCGACTTTGAGCGCGTTGGATTCGATGAACTCGCGACGTGGCTCGACCGCCTCACCCATCAGCATGGCGAAAACGCGATCGGCACTGATCGCATCTTCAATGCGAACCTGCAGCAGGCGTCGGGTTTCCGGGTTGACCGTGGTTTCCCAGAGTTGCTCGGGATTCATCTCGCCAAGGCCCTTGAAGCGCTGGATCATGCGCCCCTTTTTGGCTTCTTCGAACAGAACCGCACGCACTTGTGCAAGGTTCTGCACAACGCGGCTGGCATTGCCCCGGCGAATGCTGGCGCCAGCCTCGATCAAGCCGTGAGCAGCACGGCTCAGTTCGAGAATGGGACGAAACTCGGCGCTGGCGAAAAATCCGCGCGCCATGGCCCACGTGTGCTCCAGTCCGTGCTGGCTACGTGTCAATAACAGCACAGCGCCGTGCTCGCCACCGGGCTGCACGGTGAAACCGTAGCGCGCGCGCCCTAGCCCCTCTGCGTTGAGTCCGGTCACCAGCGCATCGGCCCATGCCTGCAGCGCTTGCGCATCATGCCAGGCACCCTCTTCCAGCGGTGCATGCTCGAACATGGCCCCGAGTACAGCGCTGTCGCAGCGCAAACTGAGACGCGGCAAGGCATCCTCAGCCTGCTGCCACAGATGCAGCAGGCGCTCCAGTGCTTCAGCACGGATTGGTGGAACGCCTGCGCCTGGCATCAGTTCAGCGCCCTCGACGGCACTGTTCAACAGGTAGGCGTTGAGCGCGGCATCGTCCTTGAGGTACATCTCCTGTTTGCCCTGCTTAAGCTTGTACAGCGGCGGCAAGCCGATATAAACATAACCACGGTCTATCAATTCGGGCATCTGCCGGTAGAAGAAGGTCAACAGCAACGTGCGGATGTGGCTGCCATCCACGTCCGCATCAGTCATGATGATGATTCGGTGGTAGCGGATCTTGTCGGGGTTGTATTCATCCTTGCCGATGCCGCAGCCCAGCGCGGTAATCAGCGTGCCGACCTCAGCCGAAGCTAGCATGCGGTCGAAACGCGCCTTCTCGACGTTGAGGATCTTGCCCTTGAGCGGTAGCACCGCTTGGTTGCGGCGGTTGCGACCCTGCTTGGCCGAGCCGCCAGCCGAGTCACCTTCGACCAGAAACAATTCCGACAGCGCCGGGTCTTTTTCCTGGCAATCGGCCAGCTTGCCAGGCAGGCCGGCGATATCCAGCGCGCCCTTGCGCCGAGTCATTTCGCGCGCCTTGCGCGCCGCTTCGCGCGCGCGCGCGGCGTCGACAACCTTGCCGGCGATGGTGCGTGCCTCGTTGGGATTTTCCAGCAGAAATTCTTCCAGTGTCTGGCCAACACCCTGCTCGACCACGGTCTTGACCTCGCTGGAAACCAGCTTTTCCTTGGTCTGCGAGGAGAACTTTGGATCTGGCACCTTGACCGAGAGCACCGCGATCAATCCCTCACGCATGTCGTCACCCGACAACTGCACCTTGGCGCTTTTGGCCAGGTTCTCACGCTCGATGTACTGCGTCAGGGTGCGCGTCAACGCGGCACGGAAGCCGGTGAGGTGGGTGCCGCCATCACGCTGCGGGATGTTGTTGGTGTAGCAGTACACGCCTTCCTGGTAACCGTCAGTCCACTGCAAGGCCACCTCAACCTCGATGCCATCGGCGCTGTAATTCAGGCTGATCACCTTGGGATGCAATGGGGTTTTCAACTCAACCAAGTGCTGCACGAAGGCGCGAATGCCGCCCTCATAGGCGAAAACGTCCTCGCGCTCTTGCCCTGGACGCAAATCCGCCAGCTCAATGCGCACCCCCGAATTGAGAAAAGCCAGCTCACGCAGGCGTTTGGCCAGAATGTCGTAGTGGAACTCGGTGATCGCAAACACTTCCGTGCTGGGTAGAAAGCGCACCGTGGTGCCACGCCGCGAACTGGCCTCAATGTCGCGCATCGAGAACAGCGGCTCGCCCATGCGGTATTCCTGACGGTGCATGCGGCCCTGGCGATGAATCTCCAGCCACAAGTGCTCGGACAAGGCGTTGACCACGGATACACCGACACCATGCAGGCCACCGGAAACTTTGTAGGCATTGTCGTCAAACTTGCCGCCGGCGTGCAGTACAGTCATCACCACCTCGGCGGTGGAACGGCCCTCCTCGGGATGGATTTCAACCGGGATACCGCGTCCGTTATCCTCGACGCTGACCGAACCGTCCTCATGCAATTCGACGCGTACGCGATCGCAGTGCCCGGCAAGTGCTTCGTCGATGGCGTTATCCACCACCTCGAACACCATGTGGTGCAGGCCCGTGCCGTCATCGGTATCGCCGATATACATGCCGGGACGCTTGCGCACCGCTTCCAATCCTTTGAGAACCTTGATGCTGCTTGCGTCGTAGTGTTGCCCGGATTCACTCATGCCGATTCGCGCATTATCGATCGCCGCAGCGCGGCCAAGTCAACAATTCTAGCAGTTGTCCCGCTTCAGGCGCGGAGCGCACCGCGTTCCACGTGGAACACCCGCATGCCGGGTTGCCAGTGACTCGGAAAGTCGGTGTCGGTGATCCAGGTCTGTGCACCGCTGTTTTGCAGGTAGGACACCACTTGCTCCAGATGGGCTGTGTCCAGCTCGGCCGCAAGGTCATCCAGAAGCAGCAACGGTGTCGTGCCGCGGAGTTCGCGAAACACCTCGAACTGCGCCAGCAAACAAGCCAGTGCTGCGAGCTTGGTTTGGCCGCGTGAAAGTTGATGCCGTTCCGGTGCCTGCTCAAATCCCAGCAACCAATCTGCGCGATGCGGACCCTGCTGTGTATGCCCCTGCTCCCGGTCACGAATTCGATGTGCCACCAATACCTCGACCAACGCGGTCTCCGCAGCCCAGCCGCGCTGATAACGCAACGTCGGCACTCCGAGCTCCGGCAGCCAGCGGGCAAGGTGCTCCAATAGCCGGATGCGCAGACGGCCCAGGTATGCACGGCGTTGTTCATCCAGTCGCACGGCAGCACTGTCCATGCCTTGCTCCCACACCGCGAGTTGCGCGTTGTCGCCGTTCCTGCGCAACAAAGAATTGCGCTGTTGCAGGCATCGCCGATAGTTCTGCCATGCTTCAAGGAACGCGGGTTCCACGTGGAACACACCCCAATCTAGAAAGCGACGCCGGAACTCGGCTGGACCAGCGATCAAGCCATGACTGCCTGGCTCGATGCAAATGGCCGCGCAGTGCGCCAACAAATTGGATAGGCGTGCTATCGGCTGCGCATCGATGCGCGCCCGCCAGCCATGCGCGCCACGCGCCAAGCCGAGGCGATGTGTTTGACCACCCTCATCAAGTTCAGCATAGACCGTGCACTCCACCTGCCCGCGCCGAATCAAGGCCTGGCTGCCTCCGGGCCGAAACGAGCGGCCATGAGACAACAGGAATAACGCCTCAAGCACACTGGTTTTGCCACTGCCATTGGCACCTTGCAGGAGATTGATGCCAGCAGCCGGGACGATCGATAGTGATTCAAAGCAGCGCAGTTGCGCCAGATTCAAGCGCAAGATACGCATCGGTCATCACGCAAACGCTGGCCCCAGCCACGTCCCTGCGCCATGGTAGCCGGGACGGTCAGAGCCGCAACGGCATGATGACGTGGCGCGCGCGCTCGTCGGGAAGCCCCTCCAGCAAGCAGCTTGACTGCGCATCGCGCAAGCGCAGCAATACCTGCTCCCCGCGCAGTGATCCGAGCGCATCAAGCAGATAGCCAACGTTGAAGCCCACGGCAAGTTCATCCACCACGGTCTCAACCTCGAGTTCTTCGACGGCCTCTTCCTGCTCGGGGTTGTGCGCGACGATGCGCATGCGACCAGGGCTGAATTCAAGCTTCACGCCACGATATTTTTCATTGGAGAGGATCGCAGCGCGTTGCAGCGTTTCGCGTAGCGTATTGCGGTTGACCGTGACCAGTTTATCCGCCCCGATCGGCAGCACGGTCTCGTAATCCGGGAACTTACCGTCGATCAATTTCGAGGTGAACCGCAACCCGGGGCGACGCAGGCGCAAATGGTTGCGCGCGAATTCAAGCTCCACCTCGGCATCGCTAGACTCCAACAAGCCAGCCAACTCCAGGACCCCCTTGCGCGGCACGATCGATTGCCGGCGCGTCTGGCTGGTGCCTGCAGGAAGTGCTGCCTCGGCCATGGCAAGGCGGTGGCCGTCGGTGGCCACACAACGCAACGAGCTGGTCTGCATGTCGAACAACATGCCGTTGAGGTAATAGCGCACATCCTGGTTGGCCATGGCGAACTGGGTGCGCTCGAGCAGTACCTTCAACTCAGACTCGGTGGTACGCAGGCGGTCGGTGACTTCAATGCTATCCAGTGTGGGGAAATCGGCGGCTGGCAAAGTGACCAAGGTGTAGCGGCTACGCCCGGCACGCAGCAAAACGCGCTCGCCTTCCAGCTTGATCTCGATGCGAGAACCTTCTGGCAATGCGCGAACCAAGTCATAGAGTTTGCGTGCAGGCAGTGTGCACACGCCGGCTTCCGCGCTCTCGGTCGCCGCGCTACCGATCATCTCTACCTCCATGTCGGTCCCGGTCAGAGTTAGCTGCTGTTGGGCATTCACCTCAACCAGCACGTGTGCCAGCACCGGCATGGTCTGGCGTCGTTCGACCACACCGATGATTCGCTGCAACGGTTGAAGCAAGGTTTCACGGCTCAGGCTTGCACGCATGGGGCGATCCGTTTCTGTTTTCAAGAAGGTTTATAGTAGTTGTAGTAGGCCCTGTGGATACAGGGGATAATCTTGGAAATCATTCAAAATCAACCGATTGAGCGCTTCCTTTGCTTGTCCATCCGATGCCTTGCCTGAGGATACCCTGTGGGTAACCGCTACAGCAGGTCAGCCCGCGGAATTATCCACAGGATCTCAGCCTGTGAGTATACGAATCAATTTGTCCCAATCCTGATGCATGCGTGCATCTTTTTCACACAGCCCTCGGATGGTCCGGCAAGCATGCAGCACCGTGGTGTGGTCGCGACCACCAAAAGCTTCGCCGATTTCCGGCAAGCTGTGCTCAGTCAACTCCTTGGACAGGGCCATGGCCAACTGTCGTGGCCGCGCCAAGGAGCGCACACGACGCTTGGACAGTAAATCTGACAACCGGACCTGGTAATAATCGGCGACGGTCTTCTGAATGTTGGGAACCGTCATCGCAAGCTGATGCACGGATAGCAGATCGCGCAAGGTTTCCTCGGCAAACGCCAAGGTGATGGGCTTGCTGAAGAAATTGGCGCGTGCCGCGAGGGTGTTGAGCGCGCCCTCCAGATCGCGCACGTTGGAGCGGATACGTCGTGCCAGCAGCATGGCTACATCCTCGGGCAGCGCCATGCTCTTGCGCTGTGCCTTCGCCAGTAGGATGGCCGCACGCGTCTCGAAATCTGGCGCCTCGATGGCTACCGACAGGCCCCAGCCCAGGCGCGATTTCAGCCGCGGCTCGAGATTTTCCACCTCACGCGGATAACGATCGCAGGTGAGGATGATTTGCTGCTTGCCTTCAAACAAAGTGTTGAAGGTATGGAAAAACTCTTCCTGTGTGGTGTTCTTGCCGGCGAAAAACTGGATGTCGTCGATCAGCAGCGCATCGACCTCGCGGAAGCGGCGCTTGAAGGCATCCATGTTCTTGCTGCGCAGAGCCTCGATCATGGCGCCGACGAACTGCTCGGAGCGCAGATACAGCACGCGCGCACCGGGTCGCGACTGCGCAATCAGATTGCCCGCGGCATGCATCAGATGGGTCTTGCCCAAGCCGGTACCGCCATACAGCAGCAGCGGGTTGTAGGCAGTGCCGGGTGCCTGCGCAACCTGCATGGCCGCCGCCTTGCCGAGTTGATTTGGTTTGCCCTCGACGAAATTGTCGAACGTATAGGCAGGATCGAGGTTGCTGTCGATGGTTTCTTCGGCCACCACCGAAACCCTGTTTGCGAGCGCCGCCATGCCGCCTTGGCTCGCGACGTTGGCGGCAGGAACAACACTAACAGGCGCACGCGCGCTGCCGACTTCCAACTGCACGGGAACCGGCTGCCCGGCGAGGTGCTCCAGCACCTCGCGGATGCGCGCCAGGTACTGCTCGCGCACCGTGTCCACGGTGTAGGCGTTGGGTGCAAACAAACGCAGCCCGCCGCTATCTTCGCGCGCCTGCAGCGGCAACAGCCAAGTGTGCATCTCGTTGCCCAGCTCGCCTTCGAGGCGCGTGAGGCAACGTCGCCAGAGTTCGCTCATGGTAATCCGGAAGAGGCCAACTGCACGGTGGCCGAATAGATCAAGCAGTGTAGCAACGCGTCCATGCACGGCGCGTGCGATTGACACGCGGCCGCAACGCTCGCGATAATCGCAGACCTTTTTGCAAGCCTGCGACGCAATTACCGGCATGAAGCGCACTTTCCAACCCAGCAAACTCAAGCGCGCCCGCACCCACGGGTTCCGTGCACGCATGGCCACCGCCGATGGGCGCAAGATTCTTTCCGCCCGCCGCGCCAAGGGCCGCAAGCGCCTTATTCCCTGAGGCGCCGATGATGACGTCCGCGAGATTGCCGCGCGCAGCGCGGCTCACGCGGGCTGCTGATTTCGCCGCGCTTGGCCGCGATGCCACCGCGCTCGGCAGCCGCCACTTCGTGGCGCGCTACCGGTTTTCGCCCAGTGGTCACGCGCGCATGGCGCAATCCGTCTCCAAGCGAGTGCACAAGCGCGCCGTGCAGCGCAACCGCATCAAGCGCCAGATCCGCACCGCGTTTCGTCTGCGCCGTGAACACATGCCTGCGCTGGACATGCTCGTCATCGCACGCACCACAGCCGCCGCTGCCGACAATCGCGTCCTCGCCGCCGACCTCGCCGCGCTGCTGCAGCGACTGGCGGCATTGAAGCTACAGCACGCGCCCGGCACAATGCCCGGCTGATCCGCGCCCGGCTGCATGCGCGCCCCTTACCGGACACTCTGTCAATGAATCAGACGCGCACATTCCTGCTGCTCGGCCTGCTGCTGGTCGTCTACCTGTTGTGGACCGGATGGGAGCAGCAATTCAACGCGCCGATCGCAGCGCCGCCGCCTGCCGCCAGCACCAGCACTCTTGCGCCGCAAGCCAGCGCTGCGCCCGCGTTGGTCAGCGTAGTGCCGTCCGCGCCCACGACGACGGCGGAGTCCGCGGCGCCTGCAGCCGCATTGTTGCCTGGTAGCGGTGCCGCGTATGGCCAGCGCATCGCGGTGCACACCGATGTGCTCGATGTCACTTTGGATACTGCTGGTGGCGCGCTGGTGCAGGCACGTTTGCTGAAATACGCGGTGGCACCCGAGCAAGCGCAGCGCGTCAGCCTGCTGGATGACAGCACCAGCCATTACCTGGTTGCGCAGAGCGGATTGGTCAGCAGCATCGCTGGCGCCGCACCGGCGGTGGATGCGCTGTTCAAGAGCGCGCGAACCAGCTACTCCATGGCATCGGGGCAGAAGCAACTCAACGTCGATCTGACCTGGAGCGACCCTGCGCAAGGCATCGCGGTGACCAAGCGCTACACCTTCACGCGTGGCAGCTACGTGGTACAGGTGCAGGAGCAGGTGCGCAACCTCGGCAAGACACCGTGGACCGGCAACGCCTGGACGCAACTGGTGCGCACTGCGCCGCCAGCACCACCCTCGCATCTGTTCTTTCTGCATGACCCATCCGAGTACTACAGCTTCACTGGTGGGAGCTGGTACAGCCCGCAGGACAAGTTCAGCAAGCTGGCCTTTGATGAGTTTGCCAAGCACCCGTTGGCGCGCAGCGTGCAAGATGGCTGGATCGCCTTCGTGCAGCGTTATTTCGTCGCGGCGTGGATTCCGGCGCGTGGCAGCAGCGCGCAATTCAGCAGCGCCACCTTCGATGTCGCCGGCGAGCCACACTATCTGTTGCGCAGCATCGGTCCCGCTTTCAGCGTGGCGCCTGGTGCCAGCGCCATGCAGAACATGAGCCTGTTCGTCGGACCCAAGCTGGAGCGCGCGCTCAACGCTGCCGCGCCCGGCCTCGAACTGAGCGTGGACTACGGCATCTTCACCGTGATCTCGCAGCCGTTGCACTGGGTTCTGGTGCAGTTGCACCGCATTACCCACAACTGGGGTCTGGCGATCATCTTGCTGGTGCTGTTGATCAAGGCCGCGTTCTACTGGCTCAGCGACAAGCAGTACCGCTCATTCGCCAAGATGCGCAAACTGACGCCGCGCATCAAGGCGCTGCAGGCGCGTTACGCCGACGACAAGACCAAGATGCAGCAGGCCATGATGGAGTTGTATCAAAAAGAGAAAGCCAATCCCGTGGCCGGTTGCCTGCCCATGCTGGTGCAGATCCCGGTGTTCTTTGCGCTGTATCCGGTACTGATCGAGAGCGTGGAATTGCGCCAGGCGCCGTTCGCGTTGTGGATCCACAACCTGTCCGCGCCGGATCCCTACTATGTGCTGCCGGTGCTTTATGCCGCGGTCATGCTGGCACAGCAGATGCTGACGCCCGCCGTCGGCATGGACCCGACCCAAGCCAAGATCATGAAGGCTATGCCGATATTGATGGCGTTTTTCTTCGCCCAGTTCCCGGCGGGTCTGGTCTTGTACTACATCACCAACAGCGTGCTCGGCTTGCTGCAACAGTGGTACGTCACGCGGCAAGTGATGCGCGCCGACGCCGCCAAGACAACCTGAGCCAGCATGCACGTTGCCGACACCATCGCCGCCGTGGCCACCGCGCCGGGCGCGGCGGGCATCGGTATCGTGCGCGTCAGCGGCGCGCAGGCTGGAGCGATTGCGCGAGCCCTGCTGGGACGCGCGCCACGCGCGCGCCACGCGCACTACACCGCGCTGCGTGAAGCCGATGGCGCGCTGCTGGATCGGGGTCTGCTGCTGTGGTTTCCCGCGCCGCATTCCTACACCGGCGAGGATGTGCTGGAGCTGCACGCGCACGGCAGCCCAATCCTGCTCGATCTGCTGCTGCGTCGTGTCTGTGACCTGGGTGCGCGGCCGGCGCGCGCGGGTGAATTCAGCGAACGCGCGTATCTCAACGGCAAGCTTGATCTGGCACAGGCCGAGGCCATCGCCGACCTGATCGCCGCCGGTAGCGAGGCGGCGGTGCGCGCTGCGCAGCGCGCACTGGCCGGAGTGTTCTCCGCGCGCGTGAGCGAGTTGCAGGCGCTGCTCACCGGCGCGCGCGTGCAGATCGAAGCGGCGCTGGATTTCCCCGACGAAGAACTCGAGTTGCTGGCCGATCCGGCGCTGCTCGGCACGCTCGCCGAGCTGCGCATGCAAGTCACAGCCGTGCTGGCCGAGGCGCGGCGCGGCGTGCGCCTGGCGCGCGGCATGAGCGTGGTGCTGGTGGGGCGCCCCAACACCGGAAAATCCAGCTTGCTCAATGCGCTCGCAGGCGAGGATCGCGCCATCGTCACCGCCGTGCCCGGCACCACGCGCGACGTGCTGCGTCTGGAACTGCAACTCGACGGCGTGCGTCTGGATCTGGCCGACACCGCCGGACTGCGCGCGGCGCGCGATACGATCGAACGCGAGGGCATGCGCCGCGCCCTGGCGGCGTTGGCTGACGCCGATCTCGCGCTGCTGGTCAGCGATGCTGAGCACTGGATCGACGATCTCGCTGCCGTGCACGCGCATGCGCCGGATATGGCCGTGCTGGTTGTGCTCAACAAGATCGATTTGTTGGGTCAGCCTGCGGCGCGTATCGAGGATGCGGCCAGTCCGTTGCGCATCGCGCTATCCGCGCGCAGCGGCGCCGGTGTGGATCTGCTGCGCGCGGAACTGCGGCGTCGCGCCAGTGGTGGCGATACCGATACCGCTTACAGCGCGCGCACGCGCCACGTACTGGCCTTGCAGCGCGCGGCGGCCGAGATCGAAGCAGCGAGCTTCGAGGTGCGGCGTGCCGCCACGCGACAAGGCGGGCTGGCCGAGCTTGCCGCCGAAGCCCTGCGCCGCGCGCAGCAGGCACTCGACGAGCTGACTGGCACGTACAGCAACGAGGATTTGCTGGGCGCGATTTTCTCCAGCTTTTGTATTGGCAAATGAACTGCATGCGGAGATGGCTTGCACAGCAAAGCGCCGCGGCGCAGGCTTGAAATCCGTCGCAGTGATCTATGACCCCGGGAGCGTGTCGTGCAGCTCAGCAGCCAGAGTTTTACCACCCATCAACCCATTCCCGCGCGTTGCGCCTTTGGCCAACCAGGCACGGATGGACCATTTGCCTTTGGCGGCAACCGCAGTCCGCATCTGGCGTGGGGTGATGTGCCCGAGGGTACGCGCGGCTTCGCCCTGACTTGTATTGATGTCGATGTGCCCAGTCGTGGCGATGACGTGAACAAGGCCGGGTGCGTGGTGCCAGCCGATCTGCCGCGCGTCGAGTTCGCACACTGGCTGATGATCGACATCGATGCCGGCGTGCGCGAGTTGGCCGAAGGAGCCTGCGGCAGCGGCATCGTCGCGCGCGGCAAACAGCATCCGCCTGGCCCGGCGGGCAGTCGCCAGGGCATCAACGATTACACCCACTGGTTTGCCGATGATGTCGACATGGCCGGCGACTATTACGGCTATGACGGCCCCTGCCCGCCATGGAACGACAGCATCGTGCATCACTACGGGTTTCACGTGTACGCGCTGAAACTGGCACGGCTGGACTTGCCGGCGCGATTCAATCTCGCTGACCTGCGCCGCGTCATCGCCGGCCACGTGCTGGCACAAGCGGTGTGCGTGGGCACGTATTCGATGCGCGCCGCAGGCTGAATCAACCGCGCTGTCCTGCGTGCGACAGCGCACCGCATGGACAGCGCGGCGTGCGGCACCATATCCATGACGCAGATCGCCGCATTGACGCGGTCGCGCATCAGCCCAGCACCGGAGATAGCCATGAACAGCGAAGTCAGCAATCCCTCTGAAGACCGCATCCACGCCACCGCCGAGCGCGCCAAGCAGACCGAGAGCGCCGTGGTGAAGCACACCGCCGAGCGCGTCGAGCATGGCTTGCACCGAGCCACGGATGTCGGTGCCGATGTGGCCGCCAGCGTCAACGACAAGGCCGCCGAGATGGCGGCGCGAGGCCGCGAAGCGACTGAGAAATTGCGCGCGCAGGCGGGTGATCTGTTCGACAAGACGCGCGATTTCGTGCGCGAGAAGCCCGGCCAGGCGGTGTTGATCGCGGCCGCGACGGGTTGGTTGCTGGGTCGCCTGATGCGCCGCTGAGCATGAGTGAGGCCGAGGAGCCCGTGCCACAGGCCGCTGCCACGCAGGCGGCGGCCACCGTGCCTCCGCCCACGGAAGTGGGCACAGCGTCTGCGCTGGGTGCGTTGGACGCCATGCTCGAAATGGGCGCGGCGCTGCTGGGTTTGGTGCGGCTGGAAGTTGGCCGTGCCGGGCGCGGCCTGCTGTGGGCGCTGCTGATCGGCGTCGCGACCATCGTGCTGGTGGCGCTGGGATTGCTGCTGCTGGTGGCGTTGCTCTTGCTCGGTTTGTTTCACGCCAGCGGCTCGCTGGCGCTAGCGCTGGCTTTGACCGTCGTGCTGCTGATCATCGGCGTGTGGCTGCTGTTGCGCGGCCTGCGCCGCGTACTACGACCGCTCAGTCTGCCGACGACGCGCGCCGAACTGCGCGCCGTGCTCGCACCACTGCGCGGCAAACCGCCGGCATGAGCGCGCGTCGACACCAGTGGCAGGATGGCGTTGCCCGTGCGCAGCGCGCACGGGCGACGCTGATGCCGCAGTTGCAGCGCGGCGGCGATTGGCTGGACCAACATCCCTGGGTGCGCCCGGTCGTGGCTTTGTGCGGTGGTTTGCTGGCCGCGCGTTTGCTGCCGCGTCCGGCCTTGCTGCGCCGCGGCGGTGAGGTGTTGCTGCACGCGTTGCGCCTGTTGCGACCCTGATGCACGCCGCAGCGCGGTGTTCAGTGCATCAGACCCAGCCCCAGCGCGCCGAACAAGGCCGCGCCCAGCGCGATGCGATACCACGCAAACAGCGTGTAACGGTGCGTCTTGATGTAACCCAGCAGCCACTTCACCGCCACGAACGCGGTGATCGTCGACACCGTGAAAGCCGCACCCAGCGCGCCCCAGTGCTCGTGCGTGGCGCCGCCGTGGTGCAACGTGTGCCAAAGCTCGTAGGCGCCGGCTGCATACATGGTGGGAATGCCGACGATGAAGGAAAACTCGGTCGCCGCCGAACGATCGCGCGTGCCTGCCAGCATCGCCGCGAAAATGGTGCTGGCCGAGCGCGACAGGCCGGGGAAGATCCCCGCGATCATCTGCGCCACGCCCACCACCAGCGCCACTGTCCAGCTCACCTCGCGCCCCGGTTTCAGGCGTGCGGCGATGGCTTCCGCCGCCAGCATCCAGACGCCGCCCAGCAGTAGCGCCCAGGCCACCGGCCGCACGCTGACCGGTAGCTTGAAGCCCAGCTTCACGGCGATGAAACCCAGCACAGCGGTCACCGCGAACGCCAGCAGCAGCTTGCCGACATAGACGCGGTTGGCGCGCTCGCCCAAGCCCCACGCCAGTGTCCACAGACGCCGCCAGTACACCAGCGTCACCGCGAGAATCGCGCCGGATTGAATCACCACATTGAACAGGTCCGAGCGTGCGCCCAGCCACTGCTCGGCGATCAGCAAATGCCCGGTCGAGGAGACCGGCAGGAACTCGGTGATGCCTTCGATGATCCCGAGCAGGATCGCGTTCCAGGGAATCAGCACAATACGACTCGCGCGGCAAGGCGGCGCAGCTTACGCGAAGCGCGCGGCGGGTTCAGCGCCATGCATTTTTCATGTGCGCAGCAGCAGCAGCGCCAGCGCGCCGAAGCCGATGCAATACCAGGCGAATGGATTCAGCGCCGCCTGTTCGTGGCGGCGGAAGTAGCGCATCAGAAACCAGGTGCTGAACAGCGCCGTGAGGCCGGCGACCGCGCCAGCCAGCAGCATCAGACCCAGTGGCGCGTGATGTGCACCGCGCGCGTGCAGCAGCTTGGGAATCTCCAGCACCGCCGCGCCGGTGATCACCGGCGCGCCCAGCAGAAATGAAAAGCGCGCCGCCTGCGCGTGATTGAGGCCGCGGCGCAGGCCGCCGACCATGGTTGCGCCCGAACGCGACAGACCGGGGATGAATGCGAGGCACTGCCAGACACCGATGATCAGCGCGTCAAGCCAGCGCAGGCAATCGAGATGCTCATCCTGCGTCGTGCTCGCCGCAGAACCCACCGCGCGCCGACGCAGGCGTTCGCCCAGCAGCAGCATGCCGCCGTTGACGATCAGAAACAGCGCGGCGACCCAAGGCTCGCCGAACAATACGCGCAGCGGTTTTTCCAGCGCGAAGCCGAGGATGATCGCCGGCAGCGTGCCCAGCACCAGCATGCCCGCCAGACGCCGATAGTTTTCGGCGTCGCCGGCGCGCCGCCCGCGCAGCACGCCCCAGGCGATACCCAGCCACACACGCCAGAAATACGCCAGCAGCGCCAGCAGCGTGCCCACGTGCAGCACCACCAGAAACGGCAGGAAATCGCGCGCGTGCTGATTGATGTGCAGATGCAGCAGCGCCGGTAGCACCACCGCATGCCCGAGGCTGCTGACCGGAAATAATTCGGTCAGCCCCTGCAGCAGGGCGATCAGCAGCACGTTAAAGACGCTCATGGGTGGGTTCCGTATGAGTCAAGCCGCGATGTTAGGCCAGCCGCCCGGGTCAACGCGCTTACCGATGCGTAAACTGCAGTCCTGCGAGTTGCGGCCATGCGTGCGAGCGGGGTTACACCAAAATTGCACCAAATAAAAGCAACACAATTTTGAATAGCACTATGATGATGCGCTAATCAACCGCGCGACAGCGCGCTGCGGGCCAAATGCCGCGCCACCACCACGCATCGTGGCTGGCACGAGGCTTGCCAGAGTCCAGCATCCCTTTCCCCACCTGGAGCAGATCATGTCCGCAGACCATGTCCTCAAACTGATCGCCGAACACGAAGTCGAATTCGTCGATTTCCGTTTTGCCGATATAGCCGGGCGCCAGCATCACGTCAGCTTCCCCGCGCATACCGTCGACGCTGGAACCTTCGAGGACGGCAAGATGTTCGACGGCTCCTCGATCTCGGGCTGGAAGGGCATCAACGAGTCCGACATGGTGCTGATGCCGGATGCTTCCACTGCCGTGCTCGATCCATTCAGCAGCGCCAAGCAACTGATTCTTACCTGCGACGTGCTCGAGCCCAGCACCATGCAGGCTTACGGTCGCGATCCGCGCTCCATCGCCAAGCGCGCCGAGGCGTATCTGAAATCCACCGGCGTGGCCGACACCGCGTTCTTCGGCCCCGAACCCGAGTTTTTCATTTTCGACTCGGTGCGCTACGCCAACGACATGGGCAAGGTATTTTACGAAGTCGAGTCCGATGAGGCCGCGTGGTCCTCGGGGCAGCGCGTCGAAGGCGGCAATTCAGGCCACCGTCCCGGCATCAAGGGCGGCTATTTCCCGGTCAGCCCAGTGGATTCGCTGGGTGATCTGCGCGCCGAGATGTGCCAGACCCTCGAAGCCATGGGTCTCAAGGTCGAGGTGCATCACCACGAAGTCGCCACCGCCGGACAGTGCGAAATCGGCACGCGCTTCAACACCCTGGTGAAGAAGTCCGACGAGATGATGGTGCTGAAATACGTCATCAAGAACATCGCGCACCAGAACGGCAAAACCGCTACTTTCATGCCCAAGCCAATCGTCGGCGACAACGGCAGCGGCATGCACGTGCATCAGTCGCTGGGCAAGGACGGCAAGAACCTGTTCGCTGGCGAGCTGTACGGCGGGCTCAGCCAGTTGGCGCTGTGGTACATCGGCGGCATCTTCAAGCACGCCAAGGCGATCAACGCTTTCGCCAACTCCACCACCAACAGCTACAAGCGTCTGGTGCCGGGCTTCGAGGCGCCGGTAATGCTGGCCTACTCGGCGCGCAACCGCTCGGCGAGCTGCCGCATTCCGTATGTGAGCAGCCCCAAGGGCCGCCGCATCGAGGTGCGCTTCCCCGATCCGGTCAACTCGGGGTATCTCACGTTCACCGCGCTGTTGATGGCCGGGCTGGACGGCGTACTCAACAAGATCGATCCGGGCGCGCCCTCCGACAAGGATCTGTATGACCTGCCGCCGGAGGAAGAGAAAAACATCCCGCAGGTCTGCTCCAGTCTCGATCAGGCGCTGGAGGCGCTGGACAAGGACCGCGGCTTTCTCAAGGCCGGTGGCGTATTCAGCGACGATTTCATCGACGGTTACATCGCGCTGAAGATGCAGGAAGTCACGCGCTTCCGCGCCGCCACGCACCCGCTCGAATACCAGATGTACTACTCGATCTGAGCGCGCGGTTCGCGGCACGACCCAACCCACGGGTGCCCGCGCCCGTGGGCTTCTTGCTGGCGCGCGGCGTGGCCGTCGGTTCATGCAAGCCAGACACGAGCCCGCGCAAGGCATAATCAGGCGCTTTACCGGGTCATGCGATGCGCGACGAGATCCTCGAACTGGAGCAGCAGGGCCGCCTGGCCGAGGCCGAGGCGCGCGCGCAGGCGTGGCTCGATGCGGAGCCGGATGCGATCGAGGCGCGTCACGTGCTGGGTTTGGTGCGCATTCGCCGCGGCGCTTATGTCGCGGCGCTGGAAACCATGCTGCCCGCGCTGCAGCGCGATCCCGAGCAACCCGCGCTGCAGGTGAGCTGCGGTCGCGCCGCGCTGCTGGCCGGCGATCGCGGGCGCGCGCGCATGGCTTTCGAAGCCGCGCGCCGACTCGATCCCAACAATCTCGACGCGCATATCGGTCTCGCCGCCGCGGCGCTGGCGGGCGGTGATCTGGATGCCGCTGAAAGCGGTTTTCGCACCGCGCTGCGCGCCGACGAGAACGCCGTGGAAGCTTGGTTGGGGCTGGGCCAGACGCTGGCCGGCAAAGGCGACCAGGAAGCCTCGGCGCGCTGCTTCAACATGGCGCTGGAAATCCGCCCCGACGATGCCGCCGCGCAGTTCAGCCTCGCGCAGACGCTGCGCGCGCAAGGCTATCTCGATTTCGCGCTGCGCGCCTTCGAGCGCGCGCTGGAACTCAATCCCGAGCTGGCCGTGGCGCGTCTGCAGTTGGCCGAGACGTTGGCGCAACGCGGGCGCAGCGAGGCCGCGGTGCAGGTCTTCGAGCAACTGCGCGAGCACCCGCGCTACGCCACCGCGGCGTTGACCGGAATGGGCGAACTGGCGCTGGCGCGCAACGCCGCAGCCGTTGCGCAGACGCTGTTTCAGCAGGCGCTGGCGCGCGATGCCGATCACGAGCGCGCATTGCTTGGTCTGGTGCAGGCGCTGGAGCGTAATGGCCAAGTCGAATCGGCGCAGCGCCTGCTGCACGATTGGCTGGGCGCGCACCCCGAGGCTACCGGCGCGCGCGCGGCCTTGGCCGGACGTCTGCTGCGCGCCGACGATGCCGCGGGCGCCGTGGCGCTGTGGCGCGAGGCGCTGCAGCGCAATCCCGAGCAGCCCTCGCTGCGCGCCGATCTGGCGCTGGCGCTGGAGCGTACTGGCGACTTCGCCAGCGCTGACCAGGAAGCCGAGCGCGCCGCACTGGGCGGACGCTGGCCGCCGCTGGTGCTGCTGCGCGCGCGCGCCGCGCTGCGCGACAGCGCCTACGAAACCGCGCGCGATCGACTCAAGGTGCTGGACGAGAAGCGGCTCAATCCGGTGCAGCGCCGCCATCGCCAGCATTTGCTCGGGCTGGCGGCGCTGGGCAAGCGCGATTGGACTGCCGCGCAGCAGGCGTTCATGGCCATGCACGCGGACGACACGGCGCCGCTGCCGGAGCTGGCGGACGCCAAGATACTGGCGCCACGCCTGCGTGAGTTGGTCGCGCTGCCGGGGCTGGCGGTCGCGTTGACGCCGGCGCCGACCGTGCTGGTCGGTCTGCCCGGCAGCGGCGTGCATCGTCTTGCCAATCTGCTGGCGCGGCAGCCGGGCCTGAAAGTGCGCAGTGACTATTTCGCCGGCGGCGAGCTGTTGGCACGCGCCGATGACCCGCGTCTGTTGCAGCCCTTGGGTCAGGCCGAACTGGAAAGCATGGCGCGGCGCTATGCGCGCGGCCTGCGCCGTGCCGTGCCCGAGGGGCAACAAGCCATTGACTGGCTGCCGCTGCTGGATGCGCGCTTGCTGCCCGCGCTCAAGCGCGCGCTGCCCGGCGTGCACCTGCTGCTGGCCTGGCGCGAGCCGGAGGCCTGCCTGCTCGACTGGTTGGCGTTCGGCTATCAACGCGGCTTTCCGCTGCACGATGTGGCGCAGGCGCAGCACTGGCTGCAGCAGGCCGGCGCGCATCTGGCACTGGGCGTCGAACTGCTGCCGGCGCAGGCGCTGGACATGGACGCGTTGCTCAGCGCCAAGTCGCAGATTCCGGCGGTGCTGGGTGAATTCCTGCGGCGCGACGATTTGACGATTGCAGACGCCTGGCGCAACGAGGCGCGCTACCTTGGCCTGCCCACCAGCGTACCGGCGCCAACGCGCAAGGCCTGGCTGCAGGCACTGAATGACGCGTCGCCGGCACCGGCCTGAAGCACGCCCGGCGCGCCGGATTTCAGGATTCCAGCAACGCTTTCAGCCGCGCCAGATGCGTCAGCGCGGTGTCGCGCCGCGCTTCGGCCTCGGCGGCGGGATCGTCGCCGTCGCGCTGCAAGTCGGCGCCGGGCAGCTCATCGATGAAGCGGCTGGGACGCAGCGCGATGATCTCGCCATAGCGGCGCACGCGCTCGCTGTGCGCGATGACCAGCCACTGCCGCGCGCGGGTGATGCCCACATAAAACAGGCGGCGCTCTTCCTCCAGCCGGCCCTCGTCCAGCGCGCCCTCGTGCGGCAACGTGGCGTCGTCGCAGCCGACGATGCACACGCCGCGAAACTCCAGGCCCTTGGCCGCGTGCAGGGTCATCAGGCGCACCGCGTTGCCGGGGTCTTCGCGCTCAGCGTTGCCCAGCAGCATCAATTGCTGCGCCAGATCGCCGGCGCGCGCTCCGCCGCGCTGCATGGCGCGAAACCACTCGCCCAGCTCGCGCACGTTGGCCTCGCGGCGCGCGCGCGCCTCGGTGTCGCCGGGCAGCGCCGCAAGGTGCGCACGGTAGCCGCTGTGCTCCAGCACCGCGTCCAGCAATGCGCTGGCGGGCAGCGTTTGCGCCAAGCGCTGCAGGCGCGTGATCAGCGTGGCGAAATCGTGCAGCGCCTGCGCCTGGCGTCGTGCCAGTACGGCCGTGCAGCGCATGTCGCGCGCCGCGTCCAGCAGCGACAGGTGCCGCGTCTGCGCGGCCATGCCCAGTTTTTCCAATGTGGTCGCGCCCAGGTCACGGCGCGGCAGATTAACGATGCGCAGAAACGCGGCGTCGTCCTCGGCATTGACCAGCAGGCGCAGGTAGGCCAGCGTGTCCTTGACCTCGGCGCGGTCGAGAAAGCTCAGCGCGCCGCTGAGGTGATACGGCACGCGCGCCAGACGCAGCGCTTTTTCCAGCTCGCGCGCCTGATGGTTGCCGCGGTACAGCACGGCGTAATCGCCCCAACTGGTGGCGTCGGTGTTGTGCGCCTGATCGAGCAGCGCGGCGATGCGCGCGGCCTCATGTTCGGTGTCGCGACAGCGCAGCACGCGCACTGGAGCGCCTTCGGCTGCCGCGCTCCACAGCTTTTTGGGATGCGCGTGCGGGTTGTGCGCGATCAGCGCGTTGGCACAGCGCAGGATGCGCGTGCTGCAACGGTAGTTCTGCTCCAGTTTGAGTACGCGCAGCAAGGGATAGTCGCGCGCGATCTCGCTGAGATTTTCCGGGCGCGCGCCGCGCCACGCGTAAATGCTCTGGTCATCATCGCCGACGCAGGTGAATGCGCCGCGCGGCCCGGACAGCGCCTTCAGCAGCCGGTACTGCGCCTCGTTGGTGTCTTGGTATTCGTCCACCAGCAAGTAGCGCAGGCGCTCGCGCCATACCGGCGCGAGTTCGGCATCGGCTTCCAGCAAGCCCAGCGGCAGGCGGATCAGATCGTCGAAATCCACCGCATTCCAGGCGCGCAGGCGCTGCTGATAGCTGGCGTAACGCGCGGCGATTTCGTGCTCGCGCGCGCTGCGCGCTGCGGCGGCGGCGGCATCGCTGTCGAGTCCGGCGTTTTTGATCTGGCTGATCGCGCCGCGCAGCGCGTGAATGTCCTCGTTGCGCGCGCCCTTGGGCAGCAAGTCCTTGAGCAACGCGACGGTGTCGTCGGTGTCCAGCACGCTGAAGCTGCGGCGCAGGCCGACGCGCGCATGCTCGATCTGCAGCAAGTGCAGGCCCAGCGCGTGGAAGGTGGATACGCGCAAGGCTTCGGCTTCGGCCTGCGGCAGGCGTCGCGTCAGGCGCTCGCGCATCTCGCGCGCGGCCTTGTTGGTGAAAGTGATCGCGCCGATGCGCTCCGCCGCCAGCCCGCGCCGCTGCACCAGATGCGCGATTTTTTCCACGATCACACGGGTCTTGCCCGAGCCGGCGCCGGCCAGCACCAGCAGCGGCCCGTCGCAGTATTCAACGGCTTCACGTTGTTGCGGATTGAGCATGGCGATGCGCGCAAAGCACGTTAGCTTAGCGGGACTCGGGACAAAGCGTTGCACGGTGACACACCCGTCCTCGCCTCCCAGGGCGCGCGCAGCGCGAGCCGGGGATCCAGTGGTGTTGCCCTGCGCTGGATGCCCGCCGGCGCGGGCATGACAATGCACCGGCGCACATGCGGCGCCGAGATCGTTCCGTCTGCGGCAGCACGATGACAAGCGTGCCGCGAACCACGATGCTTGCGTATTCCACTTTCCACGTCGCGTCCACCCCATGGCCAAGCTCTACTTCTATTTCTCGGCGATGAATGCCGGCAAGACCACCACCTTGCTGCAGAGCGCCTACAACTACCGCGAGCGCGGCATGCGCGCGCTGATCCTGACGCCGCAACTGGACACGCGGCGCGACGACGCCACGGTGGCCTCGCGCATCGGACTCAGCGCCGCGGCGTTGCGTTTCCAGCGCGAGGACGATCTGGCCGCGCGCGTGCGCGGGGATATCGCTAGCCGCGGCGTGCTGCATTGCGTGCTGGTGGACGAGGCGCAGTTTCTGACCCGCGCGCAAGTGTGGCAGCTCAGCGATGTGGTCGATGCGCTGCATATTCCGGTGCTGTGCTACGGCTTGCGCACCGATTTTCGCGGCGAGCTGTTCGAGGGCAGCCAGTATCTGCTGGCGTGGGCGGATGAGCTCACCGAGATCAAGACCATCTGCCACAGCGGCAAGAAGGCCACCATGGTGCTGCGCGTGGATGAGCAGGGCCGCGCGCTGCGCGAAGGCCCGCAGGTGCAGATCGGCGGCAACGAACGCTACGTATCGGTCAGCCGCGCCGAGTACAAGAAGGTGATGCAGGGCGACGGCCGCATCGAGCCGCTGCAGCCGTCCTTGCCGATACGCTGAACCCGCCGTCGCGCGGTCCCAAACCTCGCCACTCCGTCACCGCCGCCTGCGAGAGCCGCCATGGAAGCCTCCCGCAAGCCCCGTCACGGCCGTGGTTGTTCGGTCTCACCGTGATCCCGTTCGGCATCTCCATGTTCTGCGATCTGCGAGACCTGGCGCACCGCCAAAAGCCGTAGCGACTGGACCGGGATTCTGTTCTGCCTGTCGCCGGTGGCGCCCGATTACCAGGTCGGCAGCGGCATCGTGGAGTTGATCAACGGCTACTGGGGCAGCCTGGTCACCGCCGCCGGCGCGCTGCCGCGGGTTTCGTGCTCGATCGCATCAACCGCCGCTACGCATGCTCGGCGGTAGTGTTCGAGATCATCGGCCACGCGGTGAATCGGCCTCGATGCAATACACGTTGTTCACCGCGGCCGGCAATCAGGCCATCGCCTACGTCGCCTGGATGGATGGCCAGGGTTACGCACACGCGGGTGCGTTCGGAGTAGCGCCTAGCGCCAGCATGCTGATGACCGACGCGCTGGCCAATTTGCTCGGCGTGGCGGCACTCGCACTGCTGCTGCGCTTGCTGCTCAGGCGCGACGCGCGGCTTGCGGCGGCGTGAGCGCCTGCGCAGCGGCGCGTGCATCCAGGCGTGCGATGAGGTAATCCTCGACGAAGCTGTGCAGACGCGCGCCAGTCAGGAATCCGCAGTGGCCGCCGTGCTTGGCAATGTCCAGTTCGACGCAATCGGGAAGTTGCATGGCGCGGAAGTCCGCGACCGGAATCACCGGGTCGTCCGCGGCGGTAAGGATGGTCGCGGGCACTTGCAGCGCGGCGAGGCGATCCCCGGCGATCGAATAGCCATCCAGATACGCTTCGAGCGTACCGAACTCGGTATAGCGCAGCACCAGTGCGCGCGTCAGCCCGCGCATGTTCAGCGCCAGTTCCTCGCGCGACACCAGCGCGCGCGCCGGAAACAGCGCCTGCTTGCGGCGCAACGAGGCGCGCCACTTGCGCATGAAGTAGGCGTGATACAGGCGGCCCTGTTCGAGCTGGCGCAGGCCCGCGGCCGGATCGACCACCGGGCACACCGCCAGCGCGTAGTCGAGCGCGATGCCGCGCGCCGGCGCGGCGCGTGCCACGCGCAGCGCGAAATTGCCGCCCAGCGAAAACCCCGCGATCGCGCGCAAGCCTGCGCCGGGACGCGCGCACACCTGCGCGGTGGCAGCGGCGACTTCATCCAGCCGGCACGAATGAAACGGCTCGGCGTTGAGCGCGTGGCTGTCGCCGTGATCGCGAAAATTCAGCCGGTACACGTCGTAGCCCGCGCGCAGCAAGCACGCGCTGGTGGCCTGCATGTAGTTGGAATCGGCACTGCCCTCCCAGCCGTGCAGCAACAGCACCAGACCGTGGCGCTCGGGCAGTGCCTGCTGCACGCTGTGAAAACCCTGCAGGCGCACGCCGGCGTCGAGTTGCAGCACCTCAGCGCGCGTCGCCTGCGCCACCAACTGCGCGCGACGGCGCAGCGTGGCGCGGCGCAGCGAGCTGGAGCTGAGCATCGATTGCAGGTGCGGATTGCGCAGCCAGCGCGGCGGCGAAAAATCGGCAGCGCGTGGTAGCGGCGGATTCACGCGCGTCGACTCAGACATTCGGCGATGGCACTGCGTGCCGCGTCGGCCATGGCACGGCGTCCATTCTCCGCAGGCGTGGTCAAGGGCGCGAGAAAATGCACCTCGGCCTGCAGCGGCGGCTCGCCCAGCAGGCGCAGGAAATTGCCTATGAAACTTTCGCCCTGCTGAAACGTGGCGCCATCCCAGGCGCAGCCGCCGCGGCAATAGGTGAGCGCCACCGGCTGGATCGGCACCCGCGCATCCAGCGCGCACTGGAACACGCGCGCATGGAACGTGCGCACCGTGGTGATGCCGGTGATCTCGTGTTCAATGCCGCCCTCGGGAAACACCGCCACCGCGCGACCGATCCGCATGCGCGTCACCATCACCGCCATCACCGCGCTCAGCGAGCTGGCATTGCCGCGACGATGAAAAATGGTGCCGGCGCGCGCCGCCAGCCAGCCCACCAGCGGCCAGCGCGCGATTTCGGCCTTGGCCACGAAACACGCCGCGCGCTGCGTGTACAGCAACAGGATGTCCATCCATGACACATGATTGGCCACGAACAGCACCGGCCCTTGCACCTGCTTGCCGTGATTGCTGATGCGAAAACCGAACGCGCCGCGCAGCATCCAGCGCGACCAGTAGCGCACGATGCGCTGCGCCAGCGGCTCGCGTGTGCCGTCACCTTTGCCATCGGGCAGCAGCGCCACCACGCCACCCAGTGGAATCGCCAGTACCACCATCGCCAGCAGAAGCGGCACGCGCCAGACATAGCGCAGGCCGCGCAGGCGATCGGGCGTGGCGAGCGCCAGGGATTCAGGGGATCTCATAACGACACTTTAACGATCAGGTCCAACCGACGATAGCCGCCAGCGCCATCGCGGTCAGGCCACATTGCAGGTTTCGACACGCGCACGCACCGCGCGGTTCCGTAGCGGCGGACTAAAGCGCCAGCACCAAGTGCAAGCCAGCGTTCAATGCCTGCACGACCTGCGTGGGCAGCAATTTGACGCGCTTCGCAAGCAGGCGCCGATCAAGCGTCAGCAGTTGCGAGATGTTGATGACCGAAACCTGCGGCAATCCCGAATCGGATTTGGTCACGCGCACATTGCCGGGCGCCGCGGCCAGGGCGAGATTGGACGTGATCACCGCCACGATCACCGTACCGATGCGGCTGTCGTTGAATGGGTTGGCTTGGATGATCACGACCGGCCGGCGCAAACCGGGGCCGGAGCCGGCCACATCCGGCGACGTCGCCCACCACACCTCACCACGTTGCATGGGCTAGCGTGTGCAGTTGCGCGTGTCGCAGGGCGGGTTCCAGTTGTCCCGACTGCCGTGCATAGACCGCATCGAGCTGCTCGGTGATGGCGCTGGCGCGCTCGCTCAGGACAAAGCGCGCCAGCGCCTCGGAGTACAACTGACTGCGCGACTTGCCTTGATGCGCCGCCAGCGCGTCGGCGGCGGCGAACACAGAATCGGGTACGGAGATGGCGACTTTCATGGCGCCACGGCATCACCATGGTATGACCGGATCAATCCGGGGCGTGCCGTGTCGGACAGGCAGCCGATGGATGCCAACCTCAATCATCGCCCAGCGGCAATCCGCGCGCGGCCTTGACGGTGCGCAGCACGAAGCTGGAATTCACATCGGCCACGCCGGCATCGTTGAGCAGGCGGTCAAGCAGAAAGCGCGAGAAGTGCTCGAGGTCGGCCACGCGCACCTCCAGCAGATAATCCATGTCGCCGGTCAGCGCGTGGCAGGCGATCACCGCGTCGGCCGCCTGCATCACCTGCACGAAGCGCGCGATGGCCTCGCCGGTGTGCGCGGCCAGTTGCACGCGCACGAACGCGGCCAGGTCCAGGCCCAGCGCGAGCGCATCGAGGCGCGCGGTGTAGCCGGCGATCACCCCGCTGGCCTCCAGTCGCTGCACGCGGCGCAGCGCCGCCGAGGGCGAAAGATTCACGCGCGCCGCCAGCTCGGCATTGGTGAGGCGGCCTTCGGCCTGCAGCAGGCGCAGCAGGGCGCGGTCGGTGCGATCCATGTTCAACGCCATGATCATGCGCCATGTGTCATATATACGCATGAAGTGTGCGCGGAAAGCGCTGTTATGCGCAACAAAGCAAGCCTGTTGCGCGCCTGCTGGCCTACACTCAAGCGCAGCAAGCCATCGTGCACTGTGCGCCGCCGAGGAGCACCGCCATGAACGCGCAACCGCGCCGCGTTGAAAACATCGCCACCGACCGCGGCGTGATCCCACAGTACGCCACCGGCGTCGTCGAGCAGCCGTGGTCCGATTACAGCGCCGCTGATCACCAGGTTTGGGCCACGCTGTTCCAGCGCCAGCGCGAGCTGCTGCCCGGTCGTGCGTGCAGCGCGTTTCTCGATGCCCAGCACGCGCTGGGCATGACGCCCGATGCCATCCCGCGCTTCGACCAACTCAACCACCACCTGCGCGCGGCCACCGGCTGGCAGTTGATCGGCGTCGAGGGCCTGCTGCCCGAGGCGGTGTTTTTCGAGCACCTCGCGCAGCGGTGCTTCCCGGTCACCTGGTGGATACGCCGCGCCGACCAGCTCGACTACATCGCCGAGCCCGATTTGTTCCACGACCTGTTCGGCCACGTGCCGCTGCTGATGAACCCGGTATTCGCCGACTACATGCAGGCCTACGGCCAGGGTGGCCTGCGCGCGCAGCGCGAATTCGGCGACGAGGCGCTGCTCAACCTCACCCGGCTGTACTGGTACACCGTCGAGTTCGGCCTGATGCGCGAGCCCGACGGCCTGCGCATCTACGGCGCCGGCATCGTCAGCTCCAAGGGCGAGTCGATCTACAGCCTCGCATCGCCCGCGCCCAACCGCATCGGCTTCGATCTCGAGCGCGTGATGCGCACCCGCTACCGCATCGACAGCTACCAGAAAACCTACTTCGTCATCGACGGCTTCGAGCAATTGTTCGCCGCCACGCAGCAGGACTTCGCGCCGATCTACCCGCGCGTCGCCGGCGCTGAATCCATGGCCGCCGGCAGCGTGCTGCCCGGTGACCGCGTGCACCACCGCGGTACCCGCGAAGGCTGGCCCGAGGGGGCGGATGCGTGATCAAAAAATGAGCGGGCAAATTGCCCGTCCACAGGTTTCAACGGGAAGCATTCCAGCCGTCTGCAAAGCCTCGAGCAAAGTCGCCGGCCGAATGAAAAACGACGAAGCAAAGCACTGCTGTCAGGCCGATTAATAGCCAAGTTTTCTTTTTGACAAATACCTTCAATAAAGTTGACATGGTGCGTACCCCGCGCTAGTCAGAAACGCTACCGTCCAACCCATCAACCCACTCGAAAAATCAGCTGTCTTATCGACAGCTCCTGCGTACCAACCACCCATCGCATGGCCGATGTTGTACCAAACGTCGCCCGATCCAGCCGACACGCGCATCGCTTCATCTTTTGACAAGATATTCATGGCTTACCTCTTTTCATTGTGGTCAGAAACGCCATCGGCAAAACCGTTCGCAAAGTCCTCTAGTGCGCCAGCAGCCACCACGACGGTGGTAAGAACGGCCCACAGCACAACGGGATTTCCACCAGAAACATTCTGGATGGCCTCGTAATCTAGTACGTTCATTTCAGTTCTCCACACAAGAGCCAAAATTCTCCGTCTTGGCTTCGGCTTCACGAGACGCGCCGCTCCTGCGGTGCTCCCTCCGTGATTGGTGGATAGCGTAGTTCGATGATCCGCTCGGCGCTGGCGATGGTTTCCGGCCGATGGGCGATGATGATGCGGGTGATGCATAGTCGCGCGATGGCGGCGTTGACCGCGCGCTCGCGCGCGACGTCGAGATGGCTGGTGGCTTCGTCCAGCAGCAGCAGGCGCGGGCGCCGATACAACGCGCGCGCCAGCAGCAGGCGCTGTTTCTGGCCGCCCGAAAGGCTCGAACCCATGCGCCGAGCAGACTGTGGTAGCCATGCGCATGACGATGATGTCGTCGCGGATGCCGGCCAGCCGCGCGGCGACCTCGATATCTGCATGGACGCCCGTGCTACTCAGATCCGGGAGGACGTCGATAGTTTAATGACTCGCGGAGTTTGAACACTTGATAAGCTATATTTGCCGTCAATACAAAACTGCTGGCAGACATCATGAAAAAGTAAAATGTGATTATCGAGCAAAACATCTTATTCTCCGTAAAGATGCCACCTCTTATGAGGCGGCATCCAAATTCACGAGTTAACATTACATAGCAGCGCCAGTAAAACCGCCACCAATTGGGTCCATATCGCCGACCAAGCTGTGGTAGCCCATGGGCATGGTCACGATGTCGTCATGGATGTGCGCCAGGCGCGCGGCGGCCTCGATGCGCGTGGCGGTGGCCTCGGGATCGAAGAAACTGATGTTGTCGGCGATGCTGCCGGTG